>NZ_CP108646.1 GCF_041435495.1 Streptomyces sp. NBC_01116 | reverse complement strand
GTGTACACCCGCTGCACCTGCGAGGCGCCGCGAGTGGACACCCGCGCTGCCTCACGGACACTCAGGCCGTCCCGCCACGCCTGCTCGATCGCGGCGCGGGCCTCCTGGGTGCTGAGCCGGGGACGCGGGGGGACAGGCGGGATCTCCAGGTGTTCCCCGCAGATGACCAGCGGCGATGCATCCGCCGGCGCGGGGTCCAGTGCAGGGGTGGGGGACACCTCGACGTCCGGGGTGTTCCCCAGGGGAACAGCCGCAGGGGTCGGGTCGGCGGCCAGCGCGTGCACCTGCCGCATGAGGAGCCCGAAGGCCAGCAACGCGGCGGTCGGGGGGACAGCAGCCACGACGTAGTCGAGCAGGGGCACGACCCCGGCCTCCCGGTCGCCCGCGACCCCGGCCACGTTGAGGACGATCGAGCCGACCGAGCCGACCGCCGTGGCGGTGATCGCCCACCAGTCGGTCCGGCCCTGGAGCCCGGCACGGAGCATGAGCAGCTCTCCGCCAACGATGAAGGCGTCCAGCGTCGCGGGCCACGCCCACTGCCGGATCGGGGAGGCCTTGAGCCCGTGCTGTCCGGCGACCTCCGCCAGGTGCGCATAGGAGAGCCAGAACGCCAGGCCGGTCAGCGCGAGGATGACGAGCGCGGCCACCAGGAGCGCGGTCCGCTCCATCTGCTGTCGGGACATCAGGCCGTCACCTCCGCACGGCGAAGGGCGCAGACGGTCGCGCACGTCCGGGCGCAGCCGGTCTTCTGCTGGACCGGCGCGGCCGGGGCCACCGGGTCCGCCCGCCGTTCCTGCACCATCAGCCGCAGGTTCGCCACCGCCCGCTTGTAGGACTCGTACGTCGACGCCTGGGTGCGGCCCAGCTCCCGCGCGACGTCCGCGTTGGTCAGCCCGCGCGCCCGGAGCCGCACCACGGCGGCCTGCGCGGACGGGAGCCGGTCCACCACCGTCGTCCACTCGCCCGGCAGCGCCTCCGACTCACGCCGCGCTAACCGGCGGCGGACCTCCGCCGGGTCCCGCAGCACCTTCAACGCCAACCGCAGGTGCTGCGCGACGTTGCCCTGGTTGTCGCCCATCCGGGCCGCCACCGCCCGCTGCGTCATCCCCTCGCACAGCAGCTCGATCACCTGCCGCTGACGCGGCGACAGCACACCAAGCGCCCGGGCCCAGCACCCGGAGATCTCTCCGGACTCCCCGAGCCCGAACAGCTCCTCGACCGCGCAGTGCACCTCGTCCTCCGGGCCCGGACCGGCCAGAGCGTCCATGCGCTGCTCCACATCGCGCTCGTCCCCGGCCCGGCCCGCGCCCAGCACGGACTCCCGCTCGTTCATCCGCAGCCGCAGGTGCTGGTGAATCTGCCGCCGCGCCCGCCACGCCAGCAGCGGGTACAGGTCCGCGTCGTCCCGGCCCGCCCAGTCGTCCATCTCGTACGGACGCATCGCCAGGTCCACCCACATGTCCTGGATCAGGTCCTCCGCGAGCTGCCAGTCATCCACCCGCACGAACAGGTAGTGCACCAACCGCCGCTGATGCAGAGCAGCCAGCCGCCCCACCCGCTCACCCTCACTCATGCTCAGCCCACGCCGACGCCCCTCCGGCTCCGCCGCCACCGGTCGCTCTGCCAGGATCGTCATGTCCGTCTCCTCCGCGCATAGGGGCGACTGACAGGCGGCTCCGGGGCTCCACCCCCGGGGCCGCGCCGCCCTCGGGGAATAAATTGGCCTAGCCGCTAGGCCAATGTCAAGGCAATGGACTAGCCTGGATTCCAGATGGGCCAATCAGAGAGGGATGGACATGCCGAAGATCGAGCGGGCAGTAGCGCCGTACATGCAGGTCGTGACCCATATCCGGGGACAGATCACATCCGGCGAGCTGGCACCGGGCGATCTCCTGCCGCCTGACCGCGCACTGGCGGCGGAGTGGGGGATTTCGCGGGCGACCGCTCAGAAGGTGATCACCGTGCTCAAGACCGAAGGGCTCGTGGAGACCGCCCAGGGGTCCGGCACCCGCGTGGCCCGGACCGTGCCGCTGCACCACAGCGGCTACGACCGCGCGCTGTCGGTCCGGCGCACCGGAAAGATCTACAGCGAAGGCGAGTACGCCCGGATCACGAGCGCGGGGCTTGAGCCCGCGCCGGCAGAAGTCGCGGCCGCGCTCGGCATTGCAGAGGGAGCACCCGCGATCCGCCGAGTCCGGGTGACCTACTCCGCCCAGGACGTGGCGCTGAGCATGAGCACCTCGTGGCTCGACGGAGCCCTCTCCTCAGCGGCACCCGCGCTCGTCTCCACCGAGCGCATCCGCGAGGGCTCCTGGCACTACCTGGAGACGCGGACCGGCCGATCCGTCGTGGGTGCCCAGGACCGGATCTCCGTGCGCCTGGCGACCAAGGAGGAGGCGGAGCTCCTGGCGTTGGAGCTCCCTGCCGCCGTCAAGGTGACCAAGACGACCCTTCGCGACGAAGACGGGCTCACTGTCGAGTTCGGGGTCAGCGTTACTGGAGGCCGCGAGTCGGTCTACGACTACGCCGTCTGAGCCGACCAACCGAAGGGCCCGCCCGAGCAACTGGGGCGGGCCCTTCGCCGTGCCCGAGAGTGCCCCAACGCGTGCCGCGCGTACCGCGTGCCGCGCCCGCGTATACGCGTGTGGGCGTCTGGGCGTCTGCGTGTCTGCGCGTTGGGGACCCCTCAGAGCGCCTCCCAGGACGTCCGGCGACCCTTTTTCCCATCCCCGCCCCGAACGGCCGTCAGAGAGCCACCCACCGCAGTTACTTACTCCTTCCTTCCTTCCCTCCCTCCCGGGGAAAGCGCCGGATCCGCCCGTCAGCGCCTCCCCGGAGGCTTTTTCGGGAGGGAAGGAAGGAGTAACCCAGACCCAAGGCGTGCACACGTGCACGAGCAGACCCGTGCACGCGAGGGAGAGCGCCCACGGCCCGTAATCCTCCGTGGCCTACTCGACCGGCGACTGCGGACCGGCCGGGCGGTGAAAGACCGCTAGCGGCGAGGGAGGGGTGCCGGGCGGGGCCGACGTCGCCGTCTCCCGGACGCTCACCGAGCTGGCCGCCGTACCCACGCCGTCGCCCCTGCGGGAGCGTCAGGCGTCCACCCACGCCCGGAGATGGGCGGGCGGGGAGCAGCTGCTGCCGCGATGTGGTGACGGCCGGTGTGGGCGCGTACCGCTACGGGCCCAGCATCGTCGGGGCGCGGGCTCGGTCGACCAAGTGCCCCGGCCCGACCCGGCGAGCAGCCGCGGGCGGTCCGCCGGCCAAACCGCGCGGCAGGCGGCCCCTTCCTCACGGCTGCCTGCTGACCCCCGGCGGCGGAGGCAGCGCTCGACGCCGCCGGTAATCGGCCGGAGGCCGCCACTGAGACACGTCCGGCAGCGGCCTGAGATCCTCCTCCGTTTCGACAACTGACGGAACCGAGGACGCTCCGGGCCGCCCCGTTGCGTCAGTTGTCGAAACAGCAGCCAGAGCCGCGGCGACCGCCTCCGCGATCTCCCGATCCCGCCGCCGGGCCCGGTATGCCAGCTCCCGGCACGACCGCCCGCAGTACGCCCGCCGCCGCCCGACACCGGACTGCCGGAGCAGCCCACCACACCAACCGCACGGCGCCCCGCGCTCCTCGATCTCCTCGCTCATCCCGCGACCGTATCGGCAGGCCCGAACCCGCCTCCTCGCGCGTGCGCGACACGCGCGCGCCTTGGAACACCCGATTCACCTCCGGCAGCCCAGTGATGAAGAAGAAGACGTTCCGCGACGAGCACGACCAGGACGACGACGCGGAAAGCGCCGGCGGAATCCGACGGCGGCCCCGGATCGAGCCCGGCCGCCGTCGCCGCGTACGTCATTGACCCGCCCCGTACGTCACCGACATGACGTACGCCGACGAGCACCAGGAGCACGAGCAGCCGCCCACCGATCGCTCACACCTATGCATCACGACCATTCGGGCTCGCCCAGCTCGTCCCGCGCCGCAGCTTGGGCATCGGCCCACATGTCCACCGCGCCCGAGCAGTCGGAGCACAGGCAGTCGCCCGGACACCTCACCGGCAGCCACGGCGCGCCGTACTCCCGCGTCGGCTCGGACCCGCCCACAACGTCATCGCTCTCGCTCATGCCCGGATCAACGAGCACCAGGAGCACGAGCCACGCACACCCTTGCATTCCCATCCGACGCCACCCGCAGCAAGATCAACACGCGCACAGCTCATGCATTAGCGGCCCTACTACAAAGACTGCTACAGAACACACCGAGGCATTCCTGATTCGACGGCCGCGTGCCGCCCTACGAGAGATGCCGCGCTGGCGTGACACGGGGCGTGACGCGTCGGGTGACACGGGGCGTGACGCGTCGGGTGACGCAGGGGGTGACACCGGTCTGGGCACTCACCACTCACCACCGCAGGTCATGCACCAGATTTCGCGTGGTGAGTGCCCAGACTTCCCCTTCCTGGACCTCCGGCTGATGGCGCCGGGTGGTCGGTCGGGGACGTGGGCCGCTGCGCTCGGCTCACCCGCGCCGACGTCGAGCAGGTCGACGTCGAGCGGCGGCGGGGGACACCGCAGACTCATCGGCATGAGCACCCCGCGCCGCGTACTCGGCACCGGTCCGACGACCACCACCAGGAGCACATCGGCACCGCGACTGCTGCCTGCCGAACGCGCCGTGCTCCTCGATGCCGACGAGCACCTGGCCGTCGCCAAGGAGCACCAGGAGCCGGACGAAAAGCGCCGGCGGACGCTCGGCCCGCGCGCACAGATTCCGCAGCAGATCCCGGGAGCCAGTTAGTGCGTAATGGGTGCAGTAACCGGGGTCAGCAAGTTGTGGGTTACTGACGTCAGTAACGGTCTGCTGGACCCGCAGGAGCGGGCAGCAAGGTAGAGCTCACTGGGCCCAGTTTCGCGGTGAGTGGCCGGGGACGGCCGGGGGTTTCGGGCCGCTCTGGTTGTGCCGGCCGAACCGATGGCAGGCACAACCGACGCTCCGCCGGACGCGAATCCGGCGGAGCGTCGTGGGCTACTTCTGGCGCCGCCGGGCCAGCTCGGACAGCGGCGGTTCCGCGTCCAGCGACCGGCGCCCGAGGGCCGGAATCTCGACCGGCCGCCGACCAGCGGCCCGTGCCCGTGCTTGCTCCTGGCGGCTCGTGGCGGGCGCGTACTCGCGCCAGATGTCGAGCGCCCGCGCGACGTTGACGAGCGTCGTCGGCGCGTCGTCCAAGCACAGGAACCCGGACCCGGACGCGAACTTCACGGCGGGCCGCATCATCTTCCGGTACCGCGGCTTGCACTCACCGGTCTCGCGGTCGATCAGCCGGTCGCCCCGCTGAACACGCGCTTCCCGGACCGCCTTCTTCCACCGGTAGCAGCCCACGACCTCCCCGGCCGCGTTGACATACGTCGGGTCCCAGTAGCGCTCACGGGACGACAGCCGCCGGAGGACCCGCGCGGCCCGGTCGGCGTCGGACGGTGCGATGTCCACGACGCGGACCTCTCGCGTCAGCCCCTTGTAGCCCCAGAACCGACCCGGTCCGGCGCCAGGCTTCCGCCATTCCGGCGGCACGACGTTCTGGTAGTCCTTCGCCATGAACGCCCCGTGCTTCGCGAAGTACGCGGCCAGCTTCGCGGGCGTGTTGACGTAGCCCTCCTCGACCTCCGAGACCTGAGCGCCGTGCTTGGCGTGCTTGGCCCGGTCCTCCGGGTCCGGGTGGGCGACGATGTCGGCCCAGACGACGAGCACCCACTCGTCATAGGTCAGGCCGTCGCCGACCGCCGGGCGGTAGCGGGCCGCCGTCATGCGCCGGATCTCTCCGGCCCGGCCGGTCGGGCGCGGGTGCCAGAGGTGGAAGTGGACCGCGCCGCGACGCTGGAACTCCTCCTTCCAGAGGCCGCAGAACGGGACGCCCCAGGCCCGCTCGAAGCGCATGTAGTACGCCTCCAGGTGCTTCTTGGCGTGCTTGCCGGTCGGTGCTACCGACAGCCAGTCGCCCGCGTACGTCAGCGTCGTCATGACCGGCGCCGTGCCGAGCACGATCATCGGCGTGTAGTCGAGCTCACCGGTCGCGTGGAACAGCCGCGCGCGACTCCGGCGGGACCATCCGGTGATCGGTGACCGGGGGTCGGCCGGGGCCCGGTCCCCGACGTACTCGGCCCAGTACGAGCCCAGATCGTCCGCGTCCATCCGGGCCCGATGCTGAGCCCGCTCGGCGGTTCGCTCGGCCCGAGCCAGGTCCGTGTGTCCGACCGTGATGCACGCAGGTCCCAGCGTGATCCGGAATCGGGGACCCTCCTGGCCCCGCCATTCCGGCAGCGCGGACAGCGATCCGGCCGCCACATCGAGCCGATCCAGCGTCGGAAATCCGGCTCCAAAGGCAACGCTCTGACCTGCGGTTTCGCTTACGCGTGGAGTTATGGCACATCTATCAAGGCGCCCGCCGGGCGCGGCGCCGTCCGGGCCCGTGACCGGGCCGTGAGCGGCCCCGGACACACGAAACGGCTCCGTCTGCCCCGGCGCGTCGGCCGGGCTGACTGGAGCCGCCTGGGGTGTGTCTCGTACGATCGGCAAAGCAACGTCACCTGTTCTCGCCCGGTGCCTCGGAAGCTTTGGGCGCGAGATGGGTACGGCGGCCCTGGTGGTGAGACACCGGGGCCGTGCGCATTTCTGACTGGTCCCGATCCTTGCATCGGTTGAGCCGGATGTTCCCCCCGGTCCCCGTGACGCGCCGTGGGACTGCTGGGATCTGACGGTCCGAAGAACGCCCCGCCGGTAATCCGGCGGGGCGTTCATGCGTCAGGCGGCATCCGCAGCGTCCATCTCGATGGCTGTCTGTCCGTCGATCGGCTGCTCTGCGGTGAGCTGTGTGTACACCCGCTGCACCTGCGAGGCGCCGCGAGTGGACACCCGCGCTGCCTCACGGACACTCAGGCCGTCCCGCCACGCCTGCTCGATCGCGGCGCGGGCCTCCTGGGTGCTGAGCCGGGGACGCGGGGGGACAGGCGGGATCTCCAGGTGTTCCCCGCAGATGACCAGCGGCGATGCATCCGCCGGCGCGGGGTCCAGTGCAGGGGTGGGGGACACCTCGACGTCCGGGGTGTTCCCCAGGGGAACAGCCGCAGGGGTCGGGTCGGCGGCCAGCGCGTGCACCTGCCGCATGAGGAGCCCGAAGGCCAGCAACGCGGCGGTCGGGGGGACAGCAGCCACGACGTAGTCGAGCAGGGGCACGACCCCGGCCTCCCGGTCGCCCGCGACCCCGGCCACGTTGAGGACGATCGAGCCGACCGAGCCGACCGCCGTGGCGGTGATCGCCCACCAGTCGGTCCGGCCCTGGAGCCCGGCACGGAGCATGAGCAGCTCTCCGCCAACGATGAAGGCGTCCAGCGTCGCGGGCCACGCCCACTGCCGGATCGGGGAGGCCTTGAGCCCGTGCTGTCCGGCGACCTCCGCCAGGTGCGCATAGGAGAGCCAGAACGCCAGGCCGGTCAGCGCGAGGATGACGAGCGCGGCCACCAGGAGCGCGGTCCGCTCCATCTGCTGTCGGGACATCAGGCCGTCACCTCCGCACGGCGAAGGGCGCAGACGGTCGCGCACGTCCGGGCGCAGCCGGTCTTCTGCTGGACCGGCGCGGCCGGGGCCACCGGGTCCGCCCGCCGTTCCTGCACCATCAGCCGCAGGTTCGCCACCGCCCGCTTGTAGGACTCGTACGTCGACGCCTGGGTGCGGCCCAGCTCCCGCGCGACGTCCGCGTTGGTCAGCCCGCGCGCCCGGAGCCGCACCACGGCGGCCTGCGCGGACGGGAGCCGGTCCACCACCGTCGTCCACTCGCCCGGCAGCGCCTCCGACTCACGCCGCGCTAACCGGCGGCGGACCTCCGCCGGGTCCCGCAGCACCTTCAACGCCAACCGCAGGTGCTGCGCGACGTTGCCCTGGTTGTCGCCCATCCGGGCCGCCACCGCCCGCTGCGTCATCCCCTCGCACAGCAGCTCGATCACCTGCCGCTGACGCGGCGACAGCACACCAAGCGCCCGGGCCCAGCACCCGGAGATCTCTCCGGACTCCCCGAGCCCGAACAGCTCCTCGACCGCGCAGTGCACCTCGTCCTCCGGGCCCGGACCGGCCAGAGCGTCCATGCGCTGCTCCACATCGCGCTCGTCCCCGGCCCGGCCCGCGCCCAGCACGGACTCCCGCTCGTTCATCCGCAGCCGCAGGTGCTGGTGAATCTGCCGCCGCGCCCGCCACGCCAGCAGCGGGTACAGGTCCGCGTCGTCCCGGCCCGCCCAGTCGTCCATCTCGTACGGACGCATCGCCAGGTCCACCCACATGTCCTGGATCAGGTCCTCCGCGAGCTGCCAGTCATCCACCCGCACGAACAGGTAGTGCACCAACCGCCGCTGATGCAGAGCAGCCAGCCGCCCCACCCGCTCACCCTCACTCATGCTCAGCCCACGCCGACGCCCCTCCGGCTCCGCCGCCACCGGTCGCTCTGCCAGGATCGTCATGTCCGTCTCCTCCGCGCATAGGGGCGACTGACAGGCGGCTCCGGGGCTCCACCCCCGGGGCCGCGCCGCCCTCGGGGAATAAATTGGCCTAGCCGCTAGGCCAATGTCAAGGCAATGGACTAGCCTGGATTCCAGATGGGCCAATCAGAGAGGGATGGACATGCCGAAGATCGAGCGGGCAGTAGCGCCGTACATGCAGGTCGTGACCCATATCCGGGGACAGATCACATCCGGCGAGCTGGCACCGGGCGATCTCCTGCCGCCTGACCGCGCACTGGCGGCGGAGTGGGGGATTTCGCGGGCGACCGCTCAGAAGGTGATCACCGTGCTCAAGACCGAAGGGCTCGTGGAGACCGCCCAGGGGTCCGGCACCCGCGTGGCCCGGACCGTGCCGCTGCACCACAGCGGCTACGACCGCGCGCTGTCGGTCCGGCGCACCGGAAAGATCTACAGCGAAGGCGAGTACGCCCGGATCACGAGCGCGGGGCTTGAGCCCGCGCCGGCAGAAGTCGCGGCCGCGCTCGGCATTGCAGAGGGAGCACCCGCGATCCGCCGAGTCCGGGTGACCTACTCCGCCCAGGACGTGGCGCTGAGCATGAGCACCTCGTGGCTCGACGGAGCCCTCTCCTCAGCGGCACCCGCGCTCGTCTCCACCGAGCGCATCCGCGAGGGCTCCTGGCACTACCTGGAGACGCGGACCGGCCGATCCGTCGTGGGTGCCCAGGACCGGATCTCCGTGCGCCTGGCGACCAAGGAGGAGGCGGAGCTCCTGGCGTTGGAGCTCCCTGCCGCCGTCAAGGTGACCAAGACGACCCTTCGCGACGAAGACGGGCTCACTGTCGAGTTCGGGGTCAGCGTTACTGGAGGCCGCGAGTCGGTCTACGACTACGCCGTCTGAGCCGACCAACCGAAGGGCCCGCCCGAGCAACTGGGGCGGGCCCTTCGCCGTGCCCGAGAGTGCCCCAACGCGTGCCGCGCGTACCGCGTGCCGCGCCCGCGTATACGCGTGTGGGCGTCTGGGCGTCTGCGTGTCTGCGCGTTGGGGACCCCTCAGAGCGCCTCCCAGGACGTCCGGCGACCCTTTTTCCCATCCCCGCCCCGAACGGCCGTCAGAGAGCCACCCACCGCAGTTACTTACTCCTTCCTTCCTTCCCTCCCTCCCGGGGAAAGCGCCGGATCCGCCCGTCAGCGCCTCCCCGGAGGCTTTTTCGGGAGGGAAGGAAGGAGTAACCCAGACCCAAGGCGTGCACACGTGCACGAGCAGACCCGTGCACGCGAGGGAGAGCGCCCACGGCCCGTAATCCTCCGTGGCCTACTCGACCGGCGACTGCGGACCGGCCGGGCGGTGAAAGACCGCTAGCGGCGAGGGAGGGGTGCCGGGCGGGGCCGACGTCGCCGTCTCCCGGACGCTCACCGAGCTGGCCGCCGTACCCACGCCGTCGCCCCTGCGGGAGCGTCAGGCGTCCACCCACGCCCGGAGATGGGCGGGCGGGGAGCAGCTGCTGCCGCGATGTGGTGACGGCCGGTGTGGGCGCGTACCGCTACGGGCCCAGCATCGTCGGGGCGCGGGCTCGGTCGACCAAGTGCCCCGGCCCGACCCGGCGAGCAGCCGCGGGCGGTCCGCCGGCCAAACCGCGCGGCAGGCGGCCCCTTCCTCACGGCTGCCTGCTGACCCCCGGCGGCGGAGGCAGCGCTCGACGCCGCCGGTAATCGGCCGGAGGCCGCCACTGAGACACGTCCGGCAGCGGCCTGAGATCCTCCTCCGTTTCGACAACTGACGGAACCGAGGACGCTCCGGGCCGCCCCGTTGCGTCAGTTGTCGAAACAGCAGCCAGAGCCGCGGCGACCGCCTCCGCGATCTCCCGATCCCGCCGCCGGGCCCGGTATGCCAGCTCCCGGCACGACCGCCCGCAGTACGCCCGCCGCCGCCCGACACCGGACTGCCGGAGCAGCCCACCACACCAACCGCACGGCGCCCCGCGCTCCTCGATCTCCTCGCTCATCCCGCGACCGTATCGGCAGGCCCGAACCCGCCTCCTCGCGCGTGCGCGACACGCGCGCGCCTTGGAACACCCGATTCACCTCCGGCAGCCCAGTGATGAAGAAGAAGACGTTCCGCGACGAGCACGACCAGGACGACGACGCGGAAAGCGCCGGCGGAATCCGACGGCGGCCCCGGATCGAGCCCGGCCGCCGTCGCCGCGTACGTCATTGACCCGCCCCGTACGTCACCGACATGACGTACGCCGACGAGCACCAGGAGCACGAGCAGCCGCCCACCGATCGCTCACACCTATGCATCACGACCATTCGGGCTCGCCCAGCTCGTCCCGCGCCGCAGCTTGGGCATCGGCCCACATGTCCACCGCGCCCGAGCAGTCGGAGCACAGGCAGTCGCCCGGACACCTCACCGGCAGCCACGGCGCGCCGTACTCCCGCGTCGGCTCGGACCCGCCCACAACGTCATCGCTCTCGCTCATGCCCGGATCAACGAGCACCAGGAGCACGAGCCACGCACACCCTTGCATTCCCATCCGACGCCACCCGCAGCAAGATCAACACGCGCACAGCTCATGCATTAGCGGCCCTACTACAAAGACTGCTACAGAACACACCGAGGCATTCCTGATTCGACGGCCGCGTGCCGCCCTACGAGAGATGCCGCGCTGGCGTGACACGGGGCGTGACGCGTCGGGTGACACGGGGCGTGACGCGTCGGGTGACGCAGGGGGTGACACCGGTCTGGGCACTCACCACTCACCACCGCAGGTCATGCACCAGATTTCGCGTGGTGAGTGCCCAGACTTCCCCTTCCTGGACCTCCGGCTGATGGCGCCGGGTGGTCGGTCGGGGACGTGGGCCGCTGCGCTCGGCTCACCCGCGCCGACGTCGAGCAGGTCGACGTCGAGCGGCGGCGGGGGACACCGCAGACTCATCGGCATGAGCACCCCGCGCCGCGTACTCGGCACCGGTCCGACGACCACCACCAGGAGCACATCGGCACCGCGACTGCTGCCTGCCGAACGCGCCGTGCTCCTCGATGCCGACGAGCACCTGGCCGTCGCCAAGGAGCACCAGGAGCCGGACGAAAAGCGCCGGCGGACGCTCGGCCCGCGCGCACAGATTCCGCAGCAGATCCCGGGAGCCAGTTAGTGCGTAATGGGTGCAGTAACCGGGGTCAGCAAGTTGTGGGTTACTGACGTCAGTAACGGTCTGCTGGACCCGCAGGAGCGGGCAGCAAGGTAGAGCTCACTGGGCCCAGTTTCGCGGTGAGTGGCCGGGGACGGCCGGGGGTTTCGGGCCGCTCTGGTTGTGCCGGCCGAACCGATGGCAGGCACAACCGACGCTCCGCCGGACGCGAATCCGGCGGAGCGTCGTGGGCTACTTCTGGCGCCGCCGGGCCAGCTCGGACAGCGGCGGTTCCGCGTCCAGCGACCGGCGCCCGAGGGCCGGAATCTCGACCGGCCGCCGACCAGCGGCCCGTGCCCGTGCTTGCTCCTGGCGGCTCGTGGCGGGCGCGTACTCGCGCCAGATGTCGAGCGCCCGCGCGACGTTGACGAGCGTCGTCGGCGCGTCGTCCAAGCACAGGAACCCGGACCCGGACGCGAACTTCACGGCGGGCCGCATCATCTTCCGGTACCGCGGCTTGCACTCACCGGTCTCGCGGTCGATCAGCCGGTCGCCCCGCTGAACACGCGCTTCCCGGACCGCCTTCTTCCACCGGTAGCAGCCCACGACCTCCCCGGCCGCGTTGACATACGTCGGGTCCCAGTAGCGCTCACGGGACGACAGCCGCCGGAGGACCCGCGCGGCCCGGTCGGCGTCGGACGGTGCGATGTCCACGACGCGGACCTCTCGCGTCAGCCCCTTGTAGCCCCAGAACCGACCCGGTCCGGCGCCAGGCTTCCGCCATTCCGGCGGCACGACGTTCTGGTAGTCCTTCGCCATGAACGCCCCGTGCTTCGCGAAGTACGCGGCCAGCTTCGCGGGCGTGTTGACGTAGCCCTCCTCGACCTCCGAGACCTGAGCGCCGTGCTTGGCGTGCTTGGCCCGGTCCTCCGGGTCCGGGTGGGCGACGATGTCGGCCCAGACGACGAGCACCCACTCGTCATAGGTCAGGCCGTCGCCGACCGCCGGGCGGTAGCGGGCCGCCGTCATGCGCCGGATCTCTCCGGCCCGGCCGGTCGGGCGCGGGTGCCAGAGGTGGAAGTGGACCGCGCCGCGACGCTGGAACTCCTCCTTCCAGAGGCCGCAGAACGGGACGCCCCAGGCCCGCTCGAAGCGCATGTAGTACGCCTCCAGGTGCTTCTTGGCGTGCTTGCCGGTCGGTGCTACCGACAGCCAGTCGCCCGCGTACGTCAGCGTCGTCATGACCGGCGCCGTGCCGAGCACGATCATCGGCGTGTAGTCGAGCTCACCGGTCGCGTGGAACAGCCGCGCGCGACTCCGGCGGGACCATCCGGTGATCGGTGACCGGGGGTCGGCCGGGGCCCGGTCCCCGACGTACTCGGCCCAGTACGAGCCCAGATCGTCCGCGTCCATCCGGGCCCGATGCTGAGCCCGCTCGGCGGTTCGCTCGGCCCGAGCCAGGTCCGTGTGTCCGACCGTGATGCACGCAGGTCCCAGCGTGATCCGGAATCGGGGACCCTCCTGGCCCCGCCATTCCGGCAGCGCGGACAGCGATCCGGCCGCCACATCGAGCCGATCCAGCGTCGGAAATCCGGCTCCAAAGGCAACGCTCTGACCTGCGGTTTCGCTTACGCGTGGAGTTATGGCACATCTATCAAGGCGCCCGCCGGGCGCGGCGCCGTCCGGGCCCGTGACCGGGCCGTGAGCGGCCCCGGACACACGAAACGGCTCCGTCTGCCCCGGCGCGTCGGCCGGGCTGACTGGAGCCGCCTGGGGTGTGTCTCGTACGATCGGCAAAGCAACGTCACCTGTTCTCGCCCGGTGCCTCGGAAGCTTTGGGCGCGAGATGGGTACGGCGGCCCTGGTGGTGAGACACCGGGGCCGTGCGCATTTCTGACTGGTCCCGATCCTTGCATCGGTTGAGCCGGATGTTCCCCCCGGTCCCCGTGACGCGCCGTGGGACTGCTGGGATCTGACGGTCCGAAGAACGCCCCGCCGGTAATCCGGCGGGGCGTTCATGCGTCAGGCGGCATCCGCAGCGTCCATCTCGATGGCTGTCTGTCCGTCGATCGGCTGCTCTGCGGTGAGCTGT
>NZ_CP108645.1 GCF_041435495.1 Streptomyces sp. NBC_01116 | reverse complement strand
CCATCGCTGCGCGATGGGCAAGCGAACCACCGGGCTGCGCCCGGTGGTTGCGCGGACGCTCCGCGTCCGCGCTGGCGACTCGCTGCGCGAGTCGCCCACCACCCAGGCTGCGCCTGGGTGGTGACGGCCTGTCCGCTGCGCTCCCAGGCCTGGCCTTGCTGTGCAAGGCCTGACCGGTTCTCCGCTTCGCTCCGTACCGGGTTGGGCCGGCCCGCTGCGCTCCCCCGCCCAACGGCCCCTCCGGCTACGCCTCCACGGCCTTCGGCCCGCTGGCGCGGGCCGGGCTGGCTACACGGAAGGGTGGCCGGGGGGTCCTCCGGGCGACTGGGCTGCATCAGGTGATGCAGCATGTTGAGTTGGTGGAACCAGGCCACACCCCCGGAGAGGTTATGGAACCTTAGAGGTAACATCGAATTCCTGGGTGGAGAATGGGATTCTGCGTCACCCCGTGTATGCCTCTCAGGGGTATTCTCCGGGGTCCCTGAATACTGGTGTACCACGTTCTTTCCTGGCCCTCTTTGGTGAGAGCTTCTCTCAGTCCCGTCCCATCGCTGAAGCGATCGAGAGATACCCGCGGAGGTACGTGACTCCTTCGCCGCCACTGATCTGGACGCGGCCGACCACGCGTTGCAGGATTTCGGGGTCTGTTCACAAAATGTGCCCTGAGCTGCAGCGATGCTGCCTGTGCGTCTGACTCCGTGGGAGCCGGAGGTGTTGGAAGCGTTGCGGGCGACTCCTGCAACGTTCCCCTCCAGGGGAAACCGCAGGCTGGACGGCCCGCACGAGCAGCACCAGGTGCAGCGTGAGGGCGGCGCGCGGTGGCTGCACCGCGATGAGCCCAAGGTCTGAGCAGCCGAAGCTGGCAGCGGTGCGATACGCGTACCTGGATCAATGACCGGTCCGTGTAACCCGCGCATGCGGGTTCGGCGCGCCGCTGGTTGAGAGCCGTGATGGATGGGAGGGGAGTTGGTATAGCTGGGTGCCCGACTATCTAGGGAGATCTGATGAAGCGTTCGCTTCACGCTGTCGGTGTCGCCGCTGCCACTGCGGTGGTGGCCCTTGGCAGCATCGGCCTGACTGCTCCGGCCGCTCAGGCCGACACCGGGAAATGCGGGCACACCCTGGCGAGGGCTCTCAATTCGGCCGAGAAAATCAGAAGCACGCAATCTGGCTATGCGGAAGCTCGAAACGTCGTGGGCCTTCGGAAGAGCATCAAGGCTGCAACCGGAGGTCTGTGCGACGCCGCCACTGATCTTGACGTGTGGGAGGTCGTGCGGGGTGACGTTATCCGGCTTGAGAAGGAGGTTTACGAAGCCTATATGGCAGGGGAATTGAGCCGGCTGAGCCGGGCTGTGGATCAGCTTGCACCCAAGATCCGTGAGTTCGACAGTATTTCGCGCACAAGGCCTTCGGGCTCAGCCGAGGGGAGCCCTGATCTGTCCTGAGGCGGTGAGAACGGCGAGTGAGGACTCTCGCCCCTGAGACAGCATCAGC
This sequence comes from Streptomyces sp. NBC_01116, assembly GCF_041435495.1. NCBI lineage: Bacteria > Bacillati > Actinomycetota > Actinomycetes > Kitasatosporales > Streptomycetaceae > Streptomyces > Streptomyces sp. NBC_01116. Next base: position 108,334 of record NZ_CP108645.1, on the reverse strand, counting down.
CGCTATGGGATAAACCCCCATGACAGTGATCCCGCACAACGATCTCTCACTTAACGACAGCGGCCCACCCACACGCAAATTGCCGCTGACCAGCCCCGGAACACTCCACCCCAGAACAAGACCACCGACTCTCACCACCACCGACACCCAGTCGAGAGATCGCACCTATCCTGCGTGATCGGATGGCTCGACGGACACGCTTCGCATGACAAGGCGCCGAGCCCAACGAATCGCCCTACAAGCCCTCCAGGCCTGGCAGCCCTTGGGCCCCCAGGGCTGCCTGGAGGTGCCCCTGAGCGCCCTGCCCGCCCCACCCCGGGGCGCGGCGGCCACCGGCCGACGCGATCCCCTCACAGCCAGCGCAGCGCCCGCCTTCCGATCCGGCCACCAACCCAACCCCCCAAACACCCCACCCCCCAGAACAGAAAGGGCAGCCAGAAGAGGAAGTCTGACCACTCACCACGCCAAAAAAACGGCCTGACCTGGGGGAACTGAGAGGGGTCGTCCGGGACGAGTGCAACCCCCTTAGCAACCCCCTCTGCAACTCCCTTAGCAACCTCCTTTGCAACCCCCTTAGTAACCCCCTTTGCAACAAAGAGAATTCGCCCCGCACCTCCCTCGGGGCGCGGCGGCCACCGGCCGACGCGGCCCCCCACGGCCAGCGCAGCGCCCCGTCGGCTTCCAATGACCGCCACCGCCCCAAACCACCCACCACTCCCCCACAACACCGGGAGCAGGAAGGGCAGCAGAAGAGGAAGTCTGACCACTCACCACACAGAAACCAGGGCCTGACCTGGGGAAACGGGAGAGGCCGCCCAGGACGAGCGCACCCCCCTTCGCACCCCTCTGCGCACCCCCCTGTGCACCCTCAGGAAACGGGCAGATCGGACGGGCGGGGTGCGGCCCGTGCGAGGAGCCGGCGGAGCGCGGGGCCGGACCGGCCGTCGCAGGTGGCTGGTCGGCCCACTCACCACCGCGTGGTGAGTGGCGTGGTGAGTACGGCGGGCCGCGTGGTGAGTGGCCGCGCCGCCGTGGTGAGTTCCCGGCGTTTGAGGGCTGTGACCTGCGGTGGTGAGTGGAACTCACCACGCCCGGGGTCAGTTGGTGTTGAGGACCTGGACCTCACCGACCCGGGCCGTCCAGGCGGTCTCGCGGGTGGTGGTGAGCGTGCCGGTCTGGGCGCCGCCCGCCGTGACGGTCCAGTCCACCGACCACGTGGTGGTGGTGGACCCGGCGTAGCGGCTGTCCGGTTCGTCGGTGGAGGAGCGGCGGTATCGGTGGCCGCAGTCGGGGGACATGTTCTTGCCGTGGTCGGCGGTGTACTTCGTGCCGGGCCCGGGGCAGGTGACGGTCTCGCCGTCGCCCATGTCCCACACGGCCCAGGTCACCTTCGCGGTGGCGGACACGGTGACGCCTCCGGCTGTGGCGGAGGCCGTGACCGGCCCGTACGTGGTCGGGGAGGGGGTGGCCCACATCCAGAACGGCATCCCGACCACGTAGGTGCCCTCCGCCCTCGGGTTCGCGATCACCGGGCCGGTGAGCCGCATCGACTCCACCGCCTGCCGGGCCACCACCTCCGGATCGATCGTCGGCGCGGCGGCCGGCGCGGACGCGGAGAACATCGTCCCGCCCGCCAGCTCCCGGCCCGCGCCGGGGCAGGTGACGTTGTAGAGCTTGCCGGGGGCGCCCGGCTTCCAGGTGGCCGGGACGCCGGTCGCGAACGTCCAGAGCGGGTCTTCCGGGCCCGGCTGCGGGTCGAGGGCGCGCCAGTAGCAGGCATCGGCGTGGTTGAAGGTGCCCATGTCGGAGGAGCAGGGGACGGCCTTGCCGTCGATCGCGCACTCCGGGGCGCTGCTGCCCCGGCCGCCCTTGCCGGGCTTGGCCGGCTTGCTGTCCACCGGGGTGCCCGGCGCGGTGCCCGGGTCCACTGCGGTGAGGTCGCAGTCCAGTTCTTTCGGCGGGCACTGGACCGAGCCGCCCGGTCCGTCCGCGACCGCGGATGGTGCCGGCGCCAGGAGGGCCAGGAGCGCGAGCACGGAGGCCGCCGCCGTACGGCGCGCGGTCAGCATGTACGGTCCCGCTCGATCGTGGAGGTGTAGATCTTCCACTCGCCCGTCCCGGCCCGCTGCGCGGTCGAGGTCACGTAGTGGCGGCGCGGCCCGGACGGTGTCGCCGCCGCCTTGCCCGAGCCCTTCTTGACCTTGTCGTAGCCGTTGGAGTCCACGCAGTCCACGATCGTCGCCCGGAGCGGATCGGACGTGGTATCGATCGTGTCCACCTCCGGCGAGCGCACCGGCTCACCGCGCATCACCGTCCCCTGCTGCTGGTACCAGAACAGGGTGGACTTGATGTCCGCGAGCGCCTTGTGCCCTGCGTACGCCTCCAGCTCCGGCGCCAGCTTGCCGGTCGCGTACGTCTCCAGCTCCGCCGCCGACATCCCCTCGTACGCCTCGAGCACCGCCGCCTTCTCCGCCGCGTCCGGGTCCACCGACGGTGTCGGCGAGGAAGGCGCCGGAGGCGCCGCAGGAGGCGGTACGGGATCGTCGGCGCCACCACATGCGGCCAGGGCGAGCGCGAGCGGCACAGCCGCGCACAGGCCCGTCCAACGTTTCAGCCGAGCCGTCATCCAGGCCACCCCCGTGGTGCGTTCGTGATCAGGTCCGCGATCACCGTAACCCCCAGCACGGGGACGGTTACAGCAGAATCCCGGCCGTGCACCCGGCCGCCGCCCGAGAAGGAGAACACCCTCTTCCCCGACTACGCGGAGAAGAGGTGTCGGCGCGGTTGCCCGGCTTGCCCACCAGGCCTGACCAGGCAGAACGCGCGGAATCGCGGAAGGGGGGTTCCCACCTCCGGTGCAACCCCCGGTGCGACTCTGGGCGCACCTGCGTAGACAACCGTGGATCCCCCGCCCGGTGCAACCCGCCCGGGGCCGGCTCTCGGTCCCGGCCGCCGCCGCCGCGTACGTCACCGGCACCCTCTGTACGTCAGTGCCTGTTTCTAAACCCGGTAGCTGCACGTCAACGGCCGCTAAGGGGGGATTGGACGGAATCGGGGTTCGCCTGGGCCTTCGCGTGTTCGGCGAATACTGTCTCTTCCGGCGGCCCGCGGGCGGTGTTTTGCGGCCAATGTGGTTGAGGGTACGGCTTGTTCATCGATTTCGGATTCGGATGGGTACGCGCTGTGCCAGCTTGGCTGCGGAGGGTCGCCCGTGTGGTGCAAGTCCTGGGCAGTCCCGCCGAGTTCGGTACGACCGCGCCTCTGCCGGTCCATCGAGGGCTGACGGCTCCCGCCGGCGGGGTGCGGACTGGAAGGAGAGACAGTGAAGTTCTCCCGTTTACGAAGAACCTGGCCTATACGCCTGATATCCCGACCGCTGATTGCCGTGGCCTGTTCCGCCGCGCTGGCTGTGACCGGGCTGGCGGTGGTGGACGCTCCGGCGGCCTGGGCTGCGGGTCCCAATGTGGCCTACACCGCCAATGCGGGATCCAACAACGTCTCGGTGATCGACGTGGCCACCAACTCGGTGACCGCGACGATCCCGGTGGGCAGCACTCCGCAGGGGGTGACGGAGAACGCGGCCGGGACCCGGGTCTACGTCACCAACAACGGCGCCGGCACCGTCTCGGTGATCGACACCTCCACCAACTCGGTGACCGCCACGATCAGCGGGTTCTCCCGACCGGCGGGCATCGCGGTCAGTCCGGACGGCACGCGGGTGTACGTGGTCAACGTCACCAGTCAGACCGTCTCGGTGATCGACACCTCCACCAACACGATCACCGGCACGGCGATCCCCGTGGGCACCGCACCGTTCCGGATCACGGCCAGCCCCGACGGCTCCCGCGTCTACGTCGCCAACCAGGGCGTCAGCCCAGCCAACGGCACCATCTCGGTGATCAGCACCGCGACCGCCACCGTGGTCGACACCATCACGGTCGGCCGCGGCCCTCTGGTCCTGAAGAGCAACCCGGCCGGGACTCTGCTGTACGTGGCGAACCAGGTCGGCAACACGGTCTCGGTGATCAATACACCGGCCAACACCATCGCCGCGACGATCACGGTCGGCTCCCTGCCGCAGGGCGTCGCGGTCTCCCCGGACGGCAGTGAGGTCTACGTCACCAACCAGACCAGCAACAACGTCTCGGTGATCGATGCCGCGACCAACACCGTCGCCGCGACCATCGCGGTCGGCACCGGCCCGGTCGCCGCCGCGTTCAACGCCACCGGGTCCTACGCCTATGTGACCAACTTCAACGCCGGAACCGTGTCGGTCATCGACACCAGTACCCGGACGAGCGTCGCCACCGTCACCGTCGGCACCCGCCCCTACGACATCGCCCCGGACCTGGTGCCGCCGCCCGCTCCCGTCGTGACCGCGATCAGTCCCACCTCCGGCCCGACCACCGGCTCCACCGTCGTGACGGTGACCGGCACCAACTTCACCGGCGCGACCGCCGTCACCTTCGGCGGCACCCCCGGCACCGGCCTGACCTGCACCGCGACCTCCTGCACCGTCACCTCCCCCGCCCACGCCGCAGGAACCGTCGACGTCCAGGTCACCACCCCAGGCGGCACCAGCGCGACCTCCGCCGCCGACCAGTTCACCTACGTGGCCGCCGCCGCTGACATCGACGTGGACGTCACCGCACAGCCGCACCTGGGCATCCTGGTGCCCTACCTCACCTACACCCTGACCGCCCGCGACCTGGGACCCGGCGCAGCCACCTCGGCCACCGTGACCGCCAGCCTGCCGCCCGGCGCGAGCGCCACGAACCTCTCCACCGGCTGCACCACCGCCACCGGCACCGTTACCTGCACCTACGGGCCGATCGCCAACGGCACCGCGGTGAACAAGACGTTCCGTATCCCCCTGAACCTGCTGTCCCTGGGGCATGTGACGGTCACCGGCGTACGCACGGCCTCCGCACCCGCCGACCCCAACGCCGCCAACGACAGCGCGTCCGCGACCTGCACCGTCATCTCCATCGTCCTGGCCACCTGCCCCTGACCCCAGATCACCTGGAGGGGGGCCTGCGGACGGCTATCCGCAGGCCCCCCTCCAGGTATGACACCTCAAAGGTTCAGTGCCTGTTCTCGATCTGCGGCATACCGTTGGCCCAGGTGAGGGGGGCTTTGCATGATCACGAGTTCCGGGACGTATAGGCAGACCGAGAACGCGTCCGAGGGCTTGGGGATGCCCTCGCGCTGATCATTGAGTGCTCGTGCCGATGGGTCGGTGGTGGGGTGAGGAGCGCCGTGGTGTGACCAGCCGGGGTGGCGCTGCAAGGGGGTATTTCAGGGCATGACTGCCATCCTTCGGCCATTCTCCGTGATTGCATGAACGCTCTTTGTGACGGGCGGCGAGGATTTCGGTGCGGCTTCGGTGTATCGGGGCTGTGCTCGCGCCTGTCCTTCACCACCGTCCGCACGACGTCCCGCTGGGTGGGTCGTGCGACAAGGAGGCCCACATGCACCTGTCTGCCACCCCGCCCCCCGGGCGCCGGGGCCGTTCCGGCCGTCGGCGCCATCGAGTAGCGGCCGCCGGCGCCGCGTGCGCGCTCGTGCTCGGCGGCGCCCTGACCGCGGCTGTGCCCGCGCACGCCGGTCCGGTCACGCCGGTCGCGGCTGTCCCGGCGGCGATCACGACGGCCGTCCACCAGGCCTATGTGGTGAAGTTGATCGACACCAGTCCCCAGGGCCGGACGTTCCCGGAGACCGACGCCCAGCTCCTGGCACACGTGGACGGGGCACTGGACTACTGGGTCGACCAGAGCGATCAGGCGATCTCCTCGTTCACCCGCACGGCCGGCCTGCCGACGATCAACGGGGACTGCTCCGCCTCGAACGTCCACAGCAGTGCGTGGACCGCCGGGCACGCCCTGTTCCCCGGCGTGACCTTCGGCGGCGCCACCGGCAACCACCTGATCGTGCTCGCCCCGAGCGGATGCGGCCCCACCGGCATCGCCTCCATCGGCTCCCTGGCGAACGGACTCAACAGCGGCGGCGACGTGTTCGTCTCCGACAGCCCGAGCATCATCGACACCTCCCTGGTGCACGAGCTCGGCCACAACTTCAGCTTCGACCACGCGAACGCGGTGCGCTGCACGGCGTCCGGCGGGACGACGACCTGCGCCGAGGAAGGGGGGCGCGACTTCTACTCGGTCATGGCGGCCTCCGTGATCGGCCTCGCGGGGAGGCCGCCGTTCCTGTCCACGGCGCTGGGCTCATTCGAGCGCGCCCGGCTCGGCGTCACCAAGACATGCGAAGTCCCCGCGCTCAGCCTGGGCAGCGGCCAGCACGACGTCACCGCGACGTACGACCTGTGGGGGCGCGGCACCAAGGACGGCACCCGCGGCCTCAAGATCGTCGACCCGACGACCAGTGATACGTACTTCCTCGACTGGCGCAACAAGTCCGGCCGCGACGCCGGCGCGTACTACGCCGAGTCGCTCGTGGCGGCATCGGGCTTCGTCCCCGGCGTCACCGTGGACAAGGTGAAGGCCCTGTCGGGCGGGAACAGCCAGAGCGTCCTGCAGGCGATCACCCAGGCCACCTCGCCGCGCAATCTCTCGCTCCAGGCCGCGGAGACCTACACTGCCGGCGGCCTGTCCGTGCGTGTGGACGCGACCGGCGCCGTCACCGGCACCGCGCAGGTCACCGTCACCTTGACCAACCCCTCGGGCACCAACACCACGCTGCCGGCCCAGCAGGGCACCGCCGCCGTCACCGGCACCCCGACCGCCGGCGCCACCCTCACCGCCGTCCCGACCAACTGGACCGCCGGCTCCTGCTACCGCTACCAATGGCTCGACAACGGCACGGCGATCACCGCCGCGCGCGCCGCCACCTTCACCGTGCCGGCCAACCCTGCCGGACACGTCTACACCGTTCGGATCACCGGACAGCAGTCCGGCTACCAGCCGCGGACGGTCACCTCGCCCTGACCCCACGCCGACAGGCAACAGCGGCTATCAGCGGGCTACGCACCCAGCCGTGAACATCGGGCGGTTCCGGCGAAACCTCTGAACCTGGCCTTCGCGAGGCGAAGGCAGACCAAGGGCCCCGGCGAGGCGTCTCGCCGGGGCCCTGCCCGTACCCGATAGACCACTCCCCCGACAGCATCCGTGAGCGAGCCCGCCCCTGCCCGGCCCCGGCGGCTTCCCACGGCGTCCGCCACCGCGACGGGACGACCCCGACCATTGGCCTGTCGTTGTCGGGTCCTGCGATCACGAGGTGGATCTCCCCCTTCCCAAGCCCCTGACAACCCCCTTCGCAACCTCTGGACCGGCCGAACGGACGAGCTGGGAGCGGTCGGGCGCGAGGAGCCGGCGGAACGCGAGGCCGGACCCTGCCGCTACAGCGGGGCTGTTCGACCCACTCACCACCGCATGGTCAGTGGCGTGGTGAGTACCGCGGCCACATGGTGAGGAGCCGGCCGCCGTGGTGAGTGGCGTGGTGAGTCCGGGGGCGCGGACGCTCCGACCAGGCTGTGGTGAGTTCCCCTGCGGAGGCCGAGGCCGTCCAGGGCGACGGGGCCATCGACCTCGCCGGCGCCGAGGGCGGGTGCGACGCGGACAGTGTCGCCAAGGCGACGATGAGCAAAACCCACACCATCGGCTAATCCCGCCACGGACGTCCAGCGTCGGACGGGTTCCCCCCCTAGCCGTCACCGGCCGCTGACACGGACACTGCGCAGTGCCCCTGCCAGCAGCAGCTGGTGGCTCGCGAAGCATCCGCTGGCCGCAGGTGGCCGGGAGGGGATGCTGCTGCCATCGGGGGCAGGAGTGCCGCAGACGACCAGGTCGAAGCCGGTCGATCCATGGCCGCGCAGCCCCGTCCGCAAACCGGCCCGGGAACAATCTGGTTGTTCCGGATCCGACTCCCACGTCGATGGCCGACGCAGGCCCCAACAACCTCGCGGTGACGACATGTCAGTGTCGCCCACCGGGTGACGAGCACCCCGACCCCGCTGGCATGCCGGGGTGTGACGGAGCAGCTCTGTCCTGTCAGAGAGACGGTGGTCGGTCAAGTGCCTCAGCGAGGTGCCGGGCTCTCGCGAGGCGGGGGCTCCGGGGCCCCGGGGCGGGGGTGCGGTGCGTGCGGGATGGACAGACTCCGGGAGGGGTTCCGTGGTCTGTGCGGAGCGTCCTGGACGCTGCAGGCGTTGGATGCCACCGGCGTCGCCCCCTTGCCCGGCATCATCTCTGGAGGGCCCTATGAAGATCGTGCTCGCCTATTCAGGAGGCCTGGACACCTCCGTGGCCCTGCACTGGCTCAAGGAGCGGTACGACGCCGAGATCATCGCGTTCTGCGCGGACATCGGCCAGATCGAGCCGCTGGACACGATCGAGGAGCGGGCGCTGCGCACCGGCGCCTCGAAGGTGTACGTCGAGCCGCTCACCGACCGCTTCCTGAGCGACTTCGCACTGCCCGCCCTGCAGGCCCACGCCCGATACGAGAACAAGTACCTGGTGGCCGCGCCGCTCTCGCGTTCGCTGATCGCCCAACGCATGGTCGAGATCGCCCAGGCGGAGAGGGCGGACGCGGTCGCCCACGGGGCGACGGGCAAGGGCAACGACCAGGTGCGCTTCTTCACCAGTGTCGCCGCTCTCGACCCCGACCTGCGGGTCCTGGCGCCCGTCATCGACTGGGAACTGACCACCCGGGAGTCGGAACTCGCCTACGCCCGGGAACACGGGATCCAGGTACCGGTCACCCCCGACAGCCCCTACAGCATCGACACCAACATCTGGGGCACCAGCATCGAGTGCGGCGAACTGGACGACATCGGCCGGCCACCGCCCGCACGTGCCTGGCAGCTCACCGCCGACCCCAAGACAGCCCCGGACCACCCGGAGCAAGTCACCATCGGGTTCGAGACCGGGACCCCCGTCGCCCTCAACGGGCAGAGGCTCTCCCTTCCCGAGCTCGTGCACCGGCTCAACGCCGTCGCCGCACGGCACGGAGTGGGCCGCGTCGACATCGTCGAGAACCGCATCGTCGGCTTCAAGACCCGCGGCATCTACGAAGCACCGGCCGCGACCGTACTGATGACCGCGCACCAGGAACTCGAAGCGATCGTCCTCGACCGCGAAACACTCCACCACAAACAGTCCATGGCCCTGCGCTACGCCGAACTCGTCTACTACGGCTACTGGTTCTCCGACCTGCGCCGCGCCCTGGACGCCTTCGTCTCCAGCCTCCAGACCGCCATGACCGGCGACATCACCCTGGAGCTGTACAAGGGCTCACACGCCGTCGTCGCCCGGCATTCCCCGAACTCCCGCTACAGCGGATCCCTGGCCACCTACGAAACCGGCGACACCTTTGATCACCAGGCAGGCGCCGCATTCGCCTACGTATGGTCCCTCCCCCTGGCCCGGCCATGACCGGAAGACCACCACACGGAGCGGAGTTCCGGGCATCATCTGGGGCCGACGAACGCTGGCCCACCCCGAAGGTCGGCGCACACGCTGCTCGGGAGTCCTGAGACGGCATTCGCGGCCGGAGGGCCGAACGCAACGGAGGAGAGTCCGAGTGATGGAGCAATTTCCGTCCGGGCACGCAGAGGCTCTTGCGGTGATCGAGGCCCGCTGCGGGAGCGGCTTCCGGTTGCGTGAGGTGACGTCCCGCCGGGGTGCGGTGGTGTGGGAGGCAGCGGGTGCCGGCGGGAGGTTCGCCGTGAAGATCGGCACCGGCGACGGCGCGGCAGCCGTTTCGCGGGAGGCGGAGGTTCTCCGGGTGTTGGGGTGGTCCGGGCATCTGCTCGCCGCGGGCCTGGGGCCGGGCAGTGCGTGGTTGGTGGCGCGGTGGTTCGAGGGGCCGTCCACGTGGGAAGCCTTCACCCCGTTCCGGGAGAACGGCACAGGGCGGCGGGCGGGGCTCGGCGCGGCGGTGGAACTATGCCGGACGGTCGACGCGCTGCACGGCATGGGCTGGGTCCATGCCGATCTCCAGCCGGACCACGGGATCCACACCCCCGGCGGTGTCCGTCTGATCGACCTGGCGTGGAGCTGGCGGGAGGGAATGCGGCCGCCACCGGTTACGGGGGTGGGCATCGACCACCTCGTGCCGCCGGAGCTGGCGCTGCACGGTGCGGGCGACATGCCTCCGGACGCGGGTAGGGCGGCCGACGTCTACACCCTGGCCGCCACCCTGTGGACCTGCGTCACCGGAACCTGGCCCCTGGACTACCCGGCCGCCGGCATCACACCGAAGGAGCTGACCTCGGACCAGCTCCGCACCCAGATCGCCACCGGCCGCATCCCCCTGCGGGCCGAGACACCATGGCCCGAGCTCCAAGCTGTCCTGCGGCAGGCCCTGCTCAGCGCCCACCAAGGCCGGCCTACGGCGCGGGAGCTCGCCCAGACGCTCAGCAGCCTGGCTTCCTGACTTTGTCGGGTGCGGCACCCGCACTCCTAGCGGTGTGCCTGCTGGTAGAGGCGGGCGAACAGCGGGTCCACGGTGCGACCCGACCGGTACACGGTCCCGAACCGCTCCTCATAGGCGGCGAACCGGTCCGCGTCGTCGTGGACGAACAGCACATCGTGCAGGGCCATCCATCGCAGCGCCAGCATCGGGATCGGGGAACGGGACACCGGAAACCCGGGGTTGCGCGCGGCACCCTGCTCGCACCGGGAGTGGAACTGGCCGAGCATCATCCCCTCCCGCGCCAGAGGTGTCCTGACCTTCTCCTGCACCTGGTCCAAGAGCTCTTCGTCTGCCTGGGGAAGGTCGGGCAGGACGGTGACCACGGCGTGCAGAGCGCGGTTGGACGTCGGCCACCCATCGCCCCGCAGGACCTCGGCCATGGCATCGACCGCGGACAGCAGACCGTCCAGGTCCGCACTACCGGGGAACACGTGGACCCGTACGCCGTCGGCGCGCAGGGCCGGGACCATGAACGGGCACACCGCCCCGGGCCGCCCCACACCCTCATGAGGCCGGCACAGATAGGTCTCGAACCAACGAGCCGCTTCCCCGACCGCTTCCACCACCGGCACACCCCCACCCTTCCCCGGCACCCCGGATGGGCACCGCCCGATGCCCAACGACCGGACCGGTGCACTCGGTGCGGCTCCGATCCCGTTCCAGTGGTGAGGCCGGCGGGATGCGTTGATGCGGACAGAACGGGCGGCTGATGCGGCGTTTCAGCTGCCCGCGAGCACGGCTCACACAGTCTGAGCCGTGCTCGCGATGCCATCGGCATGTGACCTCCGAGCGTGAATTTGTCGCGCGGAACCACGTTCGCGCTCGGTCACAACTCTGTGGTCGCGCCTCGCCACATCGCGCTGTGCACGATCGCCTCGCCACCACACCGTCGGCGACCGGAACACTTCGCATATGGCCACGGAACGCCGCGATCGGCTTGGCGTCGGAGGAACCGAGGACGGAGGGCGTGGCTCTGATGCTGGCACTACCCGAGGGTGACCATTCTGGCCTGCCCTGTGACGACATTGCCGTCACCGTCGACCAGCGCAACGCGCACTTGCACGGTCTGCCCTGCTGATGGCTGCTCACCGTCGAGAGCGATCGTGGCGGAGTGGCGAGAGCCTTCGCACGTGACGTCAGTCTGAGTTCCGGTGGCTGACGGGCTGTCTGCGTTGAGATCGCCCACCATCGCCTTGATTTCGACGACTCCTGCCGAGGCATCGCAGGCGTAGTCGACCGTCAGCTCGGCCGGGCCGACAGTGGTGATCTCGATGGAATTCTCGGCGGAGGCCGGAGCGGCAGGCAAGGCGACGGCCAAGGCCATCGCCACGCCGACCGCCGCGAGTCGAGCAGAGGAAAGCTTGTTCATGCACCAGTCAACGACTGGCCTGGCGGGCGGGTAACGCCGGTCACTCTGCTGCCCGCGTCGTCGACACCGGCGTCGACCTGGGCTTCGGCGCCGGGGACATCGCGCGCGTCCCGGAGCAGCCGTCGGTGTGGCGGCGGGAACAGGACCCGGCGAACTGGTACATCACCGCCTAGGGCGGTCGGTTGCCGGTATATCGCCGACGACGTGCTCCGGCGCCGCGTGGGCAGCGACCATGGACGCGGATTCGGACGAACCCGCTGAACCGGAGGCGTCGAGGGCTCGTGTGTATGCGGCCTTGACTCTCAGTCGGGTGTTCCGTGGACGCTGCCGACGTCCCTGGGGTGGGCTGAACGAGGGAGGGGGCCGTGGTGAGACCGGTCCCGTCGCAACCGGGGTGTCAGGTTGAGAGGGGCGGCCCGGTGGGTCACGCTGCCGCCCGCCTCTTTTCTCTGTCTGCCGTTCCTGTTAGGAGCCCTCATGAGGAACCTCGCCAGTACGTTCACCACTCTCGCCTTGAGTTTCGGGGTGCTCTCGGGCGTTGCGGCCCCCGTCGCCGCCGACGACAGTCCGCTGCCCGCAGCGCTGAAGGCCGAAGCGGAATGGTTCCAGGGCCTGGGCCACAGCGGAGTGGCCTCCCTTCAGGCCAAGTCCAAAGAGTGTGACGCCGCCCTCAAGAAGAGCCTGAACGAGAAGTTCGTGAACCGCTCGGAAGCAGAAATGCGGGAGGAGATGCAGGAGCGGGCAGAGGCGGTGAAGAAGATGAGGGAAAAGAACCCTGGCATGACGGAGGAAGAGGCAACGACGAAACTGAATCAGGAGATGTTTGAACGACTGGAGCCGGCCGTCTGCAAGGATCCGGATATCGCGCGTCTGGAGGCATTTGTGGCAGCGTTCAACGCCCGGAACAACAAGACGGTCAGCGACGTCGAGTGCCGGCAGGGCGGGGGAACCTCCCTGCACTACAACCCCGTTTCGTGGTGCGAGGGCGGCCGGTGGAACCACCACCCGATGTCCACGGGCAGGAAGACTCACGCCCAGACCGGGTCGATGCCCGACTACAGCCTCCCAGACCGCCCGTGGAAGGACCGGACCAGGTCGATGTCCGGCTCCGCCCCCCGCTGAGCTGCACGACGGCAGAGGGGTATGGAATGTGGTCTCCCGGTCGCTAGTGCCTGGAGGCGGGAACAGCCGGGAGGCCGCAGGCTTCGGGAAGGACTCCGGCGGGTGATCGCCGAAGGCCCCGTGCCCTGTAGCCGGTCGCGGATGTCGGCGCGGACGTGTCCCCTGATGCGGTCGGCTGGTGGCGGCAGGACCGGCAGCCACGGCCGAGTACTCGCGGATACACGCTCGCCGCAGCGGCACAGCCCTCGCACCGGGCGGCCTTGCACGACCCGGTTCTTCCGGGAGCCTGTCCCGCCGCCGGGCCCGGGGGCGGCAAGGAGCACGCCCCCGGCGACCACGTGGAAGGGTGCCTCGGTCGCCGGGTGCGGACCACTGGAGGGAGGGGGACACTCGCGGAGAACCGGAACGCGGGGCCGGCTGGGCGACCCGGTCCGCACCCGTTGATACCACCCTGTGTCGGGAGCCCTCTCCTCTGCTGCCGGATATCTGTGACAGATGAGGGCATCTTTCGCCAGGAATTTCGCGCACACGGGCTCCGCAGTCAGCGGAGGGGCGACCTGATCCGTCCTGAGGCGGTGAGAACGGCGAGGATTGCGTATCCGTCTGAGGTACGGGAGACCGGACGGCCGATGGGCGGGTCGTACCCCAGGAGCTGATGCATCCTCGCCGTGTCTGGTGCTCAAGCAGTACGTCCTACCGCTGTACCACCCTGCGGACCGGCGCTCGAAGACCCCGGTACCGCTCTGCCTTCGGGGTGCCGGGGCCCCGTTAATGCTCCCTTTCTGCTGCTGGCGCTGGACTCACCACGACGCGGCCCTGCGGCTTCCGGCGTCGGCCGGGCCACCACCGGGAGGTCGGGCTGGAGAGCGCACCTGCTGAGCTCCGGCACTGGACCTGGTCGGCGCATCCGGAGCTGAGGCAGGCGTGGGTGTCGGGGACGGTGACGGTGAACTCCTGGATCACCTTCTCGCCGTCGGCCCGGTAGATCCGGTAGTGGTCCTGGAGGAGCCAGTCGGCGATGGCGACATCCTGTGTGTAGGGGCCGTAGGTGTCGGAGTGACCGTCGGTGCGGCGGACGCACTGCGTCCTCGCGGGTCAGGCCCGGAGTTCCCGGTGCAACTTCAGCTCCCGCACATCGCGGCACCAGCCGATACGGGGCCGGCCAGGGGATCTTCGCCAACAGGGGTCGGTCTCCGGGAGCCTGGCGAGCGGGGCACCCTTCCGGCCGGTGGGGCCCGGGGCGGGGGTTGTGTCATCCCGCCCCGGGCCCGGGGTTCAGGCGCCGGTGACGTTCTGCGCCTCGGGGCCCTTGGCCCCGTTGGTCACCTCGTACTCGACGGCCTGGCCCTCATCCAGATTGCGGAACCCGGAACCGAGGACCGCGGTGTGGTGCACGTACACCTCCGCGCTGCCGTCGTCCGGGTTGATCGCCCCGTAGCCCTTCTCCGCGTTGAACCACTTCACCGTTCCCGTCGCCATGACGTTCCCTTTCTGGAGCTGCTGGAAGACCCCCGGAAACCCAGACACCGGGCCCCGGGCTGAACCGCCGGGCGTCACGCAACCTCGGCGACAGTAAATCCACCACTCCTACGCGGCCGTCCCGGGCAAAAGCGTTTCCCCCCGCGCGTCGCCGCGGCACATCACACATAACCTCAAAGTGCGACATGTAGGCGTTAAATGGGTGTCAACTGTCAGGTCAGTCGCGGTCGATGATCTCCACGCACACCTTGCGACTGCTCGCTTCGAACCGCACATTCAGCCGCCCCGGAGCTGCGCACCGTGGTGTCAGTGGCTCAGCGGACGCGGAGAGCGTGGGGTGGCCGATGGGGTGGCGCTCGACATCGAAGCCGTGCTCGCCGCCTCAGGGCCCGGGACAGGGGCGTCCGTCGGCGCTGAGCCGGACCAGGCGAGCCGCTCTCGCGTGCCGCCAGGGTCCGTCTGCCGACCGGCACGGCCCGGTCCACGTCCGGGACTTCGTCCATGCCATTGATCCGCCGGCTTCGGCGGGTGCGAAGACGCCGTCGAGTTCGATCCTGTCGAGCAGGTATCCGAGTCGTCGCGGCACGGCGGCACTCGGGGTGTTGTTCTCGTTTCAGTTCCGACATTACCGGCCGTATCGGCTGGCGATGTCGAGGCTGCATCGGCGGCTGCCGCCGGTGCAGCCTCTCCCGCGGTCAGAATGAAGGTTCGATCGGGGGTGTTTCCCATCCGGCGACCGCCTCGAACCAGCGCGCCTTGTAGGTGGTGCGCCCCAGGTTGGTGACGGTGTTCTTGTCCGGGTCCAGGTAGATGCCGATCATGTCCGGGTAATCGTCCCTCCATGCGGAGGGCTGGGTGTAGATGATTGCGCCGGACGCGCGCATGCCGATGGACTTGAAGCGGGAGCGTGGCCGGTCTGCCTCGGTACGGTGTTCGCTGTGCGAGGTGAAGGCATCCAGTTGAGGTGCCTGGACGGGCTCGGAGACCTGTCCTGTACTGATGTCGCAGAGGAAGACGTTTTCCTCGGTGGTGATCAGAAGCTGCCGCTTGCCGGGGACGCCGGCGATGTCGTGGGGGCCGTCCCACCACTCCGGGTCCTCCAAGGTGCGTTTACCCGATCCCACTTTCTGCTCGGCGACGGGTTCCGAAGCAAGCATCTGCTGGGATGCGTCGTAGCCGTAAGCCCTCAGCAGTCCTTGCGAACGGCCCCGAGGCCAGGCGGTGTCGCCCACCGCCCACAGAACCTGCTGTGTCTGGTCCCAGAGCAGCCCGTGCGTGGAGGGGAAACCTGTCAGTTTCTGCAGGCACGGGCCGTTGGCGATCCGGGGGCCGCCGGCCCGCCCACTTCCCGCACCACCGTCGAGTGCGTAGATCTGCACGCCGGACGTGCCCGCGTTCCGTCCGCCGTCGGCGACTGCGACTCTGTTGTGGGGAAGTACCTCGACCGAGTGTGCGTTGGAGGCACTCTCCTCCAGCTTGATCGCGGATACCAGTCTGGGGTCCTCTGCGTGGTGCTGCGGTACGGCGATCAGAACGATGTAGTCGCCGACCAGGGCCACGACCTTCCTTCCGCCGTCGGCCCACTTCACCTCCGTGACCGATGAGCTATCACGCAGCCCATCCCACATGCTTCCGTTCAGGTTTTTGTCGTTGACAGGACTCCACACCCATTGCCTCTTCAGGGGAAGCATGGGTGACAGACACACCGAGTACAGACTGATCTCCGGTGGCTGGGACCCAGCGCGATAGATCCCGGTCAGGAGCAGCGCATCCGCTTCTCCCGGTACGGTGCCGGTGGTCGGCTGCATGAAGGAAACCTCTCGGGCGTACGGAAAATATCCGACCGCCATGAGTGGCGGCGTCTCAGTTATGCGGCGGGTCAATTCCACGGGAGAATCAACCCGCCGCCGCGGAGTGTGCGATGCCCCGCCCGCTCGCTGTCGCGAGGGGCTGGTTCGTCGATCTACCTCAAAGGGAGGCGATACCGATTTTTCCGTCAGAGAATCGCATCGGCGAGGCGTTGAGGCCTCCCATGCCGCTCACAGGGGCTTGAGGGAATTCAGAGTCCCTTGAGCATGGGCCAAGCTTGCGTGGCGGTAATGAATTCGGGACCCTGGTCGATGTTGTCGCCCTTGACCTTCACGGTCTGGTTGCCGTTGAAGAACCACCACTCGCCCTGGTGCCCGCCCAGGCACGCGGCCTCGATCTTCTCCGCGAATACGGTGCCCTTCAGCATGGGCCATGCATGATCCGAGGTGATATCGACATTCACCACGGGCTGTCCCTCGACCACCCTCGCCGTCTGGTTGCCCTTGAAGAACCACCACCCCTCCTCGTGACCCGTCCGGACAACGGCGTCAAAGCCGTTCTCGAAGATGGATCCCTTCAGGTTCGGCCAGGCGCCCTCAGCAGTGATATCGCCAGGCCCCCACAGCGGAACGCGACCGTCATCCACCTTGATGGTCCACTGGTCCTTGAAGAACCACCACCCTTCCTCGTGGCCGGCAGCGGCCGCAGCATCCACGCCGTGCTCGAAAACCGTTTTGTTGACCGCGGGCCAGCCACCGTCGGACCCGAGGCGGATCGGGTCGCCATGGTCGTTCCCCGTCACCTTCACCGCCCACTCGTTCTTGAAGAACCACCACCCCTTTCCGTGGCCGCCCTGCGTGGCGGCGTCCACACCGTCCTCGAAACCGATCTTGTTCTCCATACCCCGTCTCCTTCTTCGCTCGTTCAGTGCGCGTCCCGCCAGATGAATTGCCGGAAATCTGATTTGATCCGTCCATGGAGACGCGAAACTTTGCGCCGCCGTGGACCTTCCCAGAAGAGAAAGACCGCCTGGGATCTGGCAAATATCTCGTGGATGCCTGACAACTGAAACCGTGTCACATGTCGAGAGCGGCCATGCGGCCTCTCACCCGCGCGAGTGAGAAGGAAAGGATTCTGCACTCAAAGATGTCTCAATTTCTCAGTTCTGGTTGCCAATCTGGATCGACTACCCGGTCGAGTCTCTTTGTCGAGCCATGAGCAGGAACGATAATTCCCGGAAACACGCCCCGTACCCAGCCACCATGGATGAACGGGCCGAGTTCCGGGGTACCGATCACACAAGATCTCCAGCAGGGCAGCGGAGACCGACGAAGGTGCTGCTCGGGACGCGCCGTCGACACCAAGGGCCTGCCACTGATGGTCATGGCCACCGCGCCAGACCTGCACGACTACGCCGCCGCGAAGAAGGTCCTCTTCCAGCTTCCCCGGCCCCACCCCCAAGATCACGCCCGTCCGGGCCGACTCAGCCAACGCCGGGAGCAACCCTCCAGCCGGCCGCCGTGGAGAATACGGCGGGCCGTGTGGTGAGTTCCGGGGCGCGGGCATCGACCGGCTGCCGTTCCCGGCACTGCTGGAAGGCCGGGCCCGACGTGCCGGGCAGTTGCGCGATCTGGCCGTCCTCCACGAACACGACCGCATCCATCACCAGGAGCCGACCGAGTGAGTCCCGCCCCCGACGAGCGCGACCGCATCCACGCGGCGATGGACCGCATCCTGAACGGCACCCCCGACACTCCAACGGCGCGCTGACGATCGTCGCCCTCGCGGCCGAGGCCCAGGTCCCCCGCAACGCCCTCACTCAGCGCCACACCGAACTCAAGGCCGACTTCTACGCCCGCGTCCGCCCGCCGGCAGACACCGGACAGCGAGCGGCCGCTGCGCCACCAGGTCCACAAGCTGAAGGAACTCCGGGCCGCCGACGCGAAGGAACTCGCCCAGCTCAAGGCCGACGTCGAATCACTGGCCGGCGCCCTGCACCACGCCACCACGGCGATTGACCACCTGCGCCAGCAGTTGGCGGGCGGCGCGTCGGTAGTGCGCGCCCTACCGGGGCAGGGCCCGCTCACCCCCAGGACCGTCCCCGGAATCACGGCCTGACAGTGACTACTCCGGACAACCGTGACCAGTCCACCGGCACAAGCCGCGGCCGAACAGGCGACCCTTCGGGCGAACAGCACACCCTTGGAGCATGATCACCCTGTATGCCCGAGCCGCGTGGCTCCCGCCCGATTCCGGTCCTAGTCACGGTCGCGCCTGGTTGAGCATCCCGATCAGCCCAGGGATGCGTTGCCCGGGGCATCAAGCTCGTCCTCAACGTCGTGGGCCGGTGGGCGTGCCCTACCGGCCGGCCGGACCTTCGTCGGGGAACTGCGCGGCCCCCGAGAAGTTGCCCCTGCCGTCGAAGAACGTGACGGTGCTCTGGCTGCCGTCTCCGTTCTGCACGGTGGCCGTGGTGCCGCCTCCTTCGCTCTGGCTCGTGGTGAACTCAGCGCTCGGGGTCCACTTGGAGCCATCGTCCGCGGCGGCGGCTCCCGCTGCGGTCAGGACAAGGATGGCAGCCGAGGCCGCAGCAAGGACAAACACAGGCGTGCGCACAAGAACTCCTGAGGTCGGACGGATGGTTCGCAGGACCATTCCACCGCTCCCGGCCCCTCCGCACGTCCGACACGGCGTCCCGAGAGCGCGAGTCGTCCGATCGGAGGTGCCGCCGGGCGTCTCGGACCGATCCCGGCCAGGCGGTACGCCACCCTGAGTGCCTGATGCTGTCGAGGATCTTCGTAGCTGTCGGGCACAAGTCGGGCGGGAGTCCCGGCTCGGCCCTCTTACCCGTGCTGCCGGGCCGTACCTCAGACCGGTCAGGTCCGCGGACGGCTCGCAATGCGCATCAGTTGTTGGCAGCACCGTTCCCGGAGGGGGCCGGGACGTCATCGAGGATGGTCGAGAGCTCGTCGCCCGCGGCCTGGGTGGAGCCCTGGGCACACTGATGGTGCGAACCGGGCTCGCCCTGAACCGAGCCGCCGCACTCGATTCGCTCTTGCAGCAGACCGAGCTGCGGAACCTGGGGGCCGCCGAGGGCTGAGTTGCCGAATGCCTGGACGGCGTGGTTGCCGTTGACGCTCTCTTCATCGTCGTTGCCGGCCGCGGAAGCCGCACCGGCACCGCCGACCAACACCGCCACGGCCAGCCCGCAAGCCGTCAGAACGCGAGTGAGACGCATACATCTGCTCCTGTCACCATCGGGTGTTCTCTCATCCGGCCCGCCATCGGGCCCCGGCCGGGCCCGCCGGAGCGCAACCAGCACACACGGCGGGAAAGCCCACCCCATCACAGCCCCGCCGCCTTCCCGGGCAGAACCGTTTTCCCCCGCGTGGTGGAGCAACAAGATCCCCGCCTCAACCGCGGCGGAGAGCGCCAGGCCAACCGCACACTGCACACCATCGTCCTCGTCCGCATACGTCACGCCCCTCGCACCCGCGACTACGTGGCACGACGCACCCTCGAAGGGCTCAAGACGAAGGACATCTTCCGATGCCTCAAGCGCTTCGTCGCACGAGAGGTCTACCGCCACCTCACCAGCGCATACGGCACCGAACCATCAGCATCCAAACCGACTTGACGATCCATCCAGTGCTCGATTCGTGGGAAGACTCAGACGTACCTGGATGCCTGCTCAGCGCGCTGCAGCCATATGAGGGGAGCAATCGACCAGGCACCGGGCCTGGCCAGCAACCACGACGCGACAGCGCCCCGCTCTCGGCATCCGAGCTACCGGGAAAGAGCTCCGGTCGCGGCCCGCTGGAGGGGCACTACGCCCTGAACCGGTCAGAAGGCGGGCTGGACACTTTCGGCGATCGGGCCCTTCTGCCCGCTGCGGGCCGTGTACTCAACCGTCTGGCCTTCGCTCACGTTCTCGAAGCCGGTTCCGTTGATCGAGGAGTGGTGGAACCAGACGTCCGCACCCCCACCGTCCGGCGTGATGTAGCCGAAGCCCCTCTCGGGGTTGTACGACTTCACTGTCCCTGACGCCACAGAAGTGTTCCCTTCTCTCATGACTGGGTACTCACCGCCGCCCCCACCAGGCGGCGGAACCTGCCCCGCCGGCGGGGCAGGACTCCCGCACAACGGCGAGACTCATCCGACCACCATCGCCTCATCCCACAACGCAGAAGCGTTTCCCCCCGCGCGCCCGTGACGCAGCCGGAGCCCATCGACGGAGCACTCCAGCCAGCCGGCACCCGTGCCCGGCCTCGCATCCACCCCGACGCGGGCCCAGCCCCCGGTCCCCGGTGGTGGGCGCGTCCGCACCTGCGCTCCGCCGTTGCGGGCGCCCTGGGCCCTGGCGAATCGTTCCCGCGCCCGGCACCGCGGTACCGGACGCCGCGCGCGAGGGTTCGCCGCGAGGACCGCACGGGTCCCGCCACCGGCTCGCCCGCGCGATCCGTCACGGCGGCCGGGGCCAGATCCGCCAGGCGTACCGCGAGGGCCGGGAAGATCAGTTGGCCAGTCTGGGATTGGTTCTCAACGCCGTCGTGCTGTGGAACACCCGCTACCTGGACGCCGCCGTGACCCGGCTCCCTGCCAAGAGCCACGACACCAAGGACGAGAACGCCGCCCGGCTCCCCCCGTTCAAGAACCGGCACATCAACTTCCTGGGCCGCTACCTGTTCAACATCACCGCCACCGCCACCGGCCCCGGCCAGGGCCTGCGCCCCTTCCGCGACGCAGACGCGCCCGAGGACGGTGACGAGGAGGACTAGCTTGATCCTTAAGGTCTGACGATCTTCGGGACGTCGAGCAACAAGCTCAGCTAAGACGTCGTGTGTTCAGACGCGATATCGACTTCCCGGCGGGCGGGATGAGCACGAGATGCACGTGGTGAGCCCGTCTGCGCACCCCCTTCGAGGTGGGGCCGTGGACCGCGCCCCAACAAGGCTGCCGGCCCGCGACAAGGCTTCCTGAATCTGCCCACCCGTCGCTCGGGGGTGGGGCAGACTTGCTCTCCGGGAATCCCCGTCTTCGAGGTGTCGGCCTGCTGCAGCACGGGGCTTTGTTGGCGGCTTACCGGGTTGGGGGCTCGCGCCGACGGCGCGAGCCCCCAACCGCCGTCACTGCTCCTTCGTGAGGACGAAGTCGGTACCGGTCCACTTGAGGTCGAGCACCTTCGGGTATGCGTCGGCTTGGACGGCGACGGACTTGGCAGTCACGCTGTACATCCCGCCCATATTGCCGAGAACAACCGTCAGGAAGCGGGCTGTCGGATCATCACCCTTGTCAATCCACTCGGTCGTCTGACAGTCGATGCCACATCCCTCGCTGTAGGAGTGGAAGGCGTCGACAACATGCCTCAGAACGGTGGCGAGGTCGGCGACAGGATGGTCGTTTCCCTCGCTGCACAGCTCGCTGAAGCCTTTGACTGCAGTGGCATAGTCCGTCGCAGCGGCCTGGGCCGCAGCGTGATCGGGGGCTGCGCGCAGCTTGTCCAGGATGGGCTGCAGCTTGCGGTCGAGACCTGACAGGGTGTAGCAGGGTTCAGGTTCCGCCCGGACGTGAGTTGCCTGGGGTGGGCGGGCCGGCAGGGCATGGGCCGGAACAGTCAGAGCGGCTGCCATGGGCATAATCACTGCGGCCAACACTGCGCCGCGCACGAGCCTGGTGCGGAGGTTGAATGCGTTCACACCGCCAACTGTGCCGAATAGGAAGGCTCTTTCCGGGCTGCCAACGCCCGATGCAGCCCCAATGCCGCAGGTGTTCATCCGCCAGTGTGAATTGCTCCCCGGGGGCGCAACACATGGGCAGCTCCAAATCCCGATGCCCGGCACGGGCAGCACGACGCCCTCGCCGCGATGACGTGCGGCGGGGGCATCGGATCCTGCGCAGCAGCGACCGCTATCGGCTGGTCCGAGGCGGCACAAGAGAAGCGGCCGGCGTCAGGCCCGCCCCCGCACCAGAAGTTCCTCAGTTCGGGCAGCAGTCCTCCGAGATGGGATTCCAGTGCATGCCCGGAGGTCAGTAACCGGCGGCGCTGGCCGCGTGAGCGGGGGCGGCCGCCTGGGCGGGGACGGTGAGGGCCAGCGGGGCCGCGAGCGCGGCACCGAGCAGAGCGGCAGTGGCGACGAGACGACGCACGACGTACTCCTTCAGGTTCAAGCGAGAAGCGGCGCTGCGACAATTCGCCACAGCGCCCCTTGACGCATCCGTGCTCGGCCCTGACCGAAGACCGCGAGGAGCAAGTGGTGCACCACAGCTCTCCTCCGCGCAGTTGCGGTTACGGACGCGGGTCTCGACATAGGCGCGTACAGCGGTAGCGGCGACAGGTACGGGCCATCCGTGTGTTACGGGCGCCGCGTGTCGGCAGCTCGGGCCACGCGCGATGCCTTCGGGCCGAAGACGTCGTCGAATGCGTGGGCCTGGTGGCTGCTGACGAGGTGATAGGCGCCGCTCCGGTGTCGCAGAGCGTGCGCTGTGTAGTGGAGGACTTCTGCGGGCGTGAGGACGTTCATGTCGCCCAGGACGTAGTAGAGCGGTGTGGGGGCGTGGGCGGCGGTGAAGAGCAGGCCGGCGTTCACGGTGGCGGTGCTGATCGCGTAGCGGTCGCTGCAGGTGCTGGGCATGCGCTCCTTGGCGTCGATGGTGACGAGGTCGGCTCCGCGGGCGGCGATGAGGTCGGGGAACTGCCGCAGGGTGGAGCGGGTGCGGCGCAGCGCGTCCTGGATCGGGGCGGGGTAGATGCCCTGGCCGCAGGGCTGCACCGTCCATCCGCGGGCTTGCAGGGCCTGCATGACCCGGCTCTCGTGTCGGTCACCTATCTCCTTGCGTTCCGGCCAGGTCGGCACTGCTCCCCCTTGGTCCCACAGTGTGATGAGAGTGGTACGAAGCAAGAGTGCTTCGTGCTACCACCGTAGGGGTTAGGATTCGGTCATGGCGGCATACGTTGACCCACGGTTTCGTCCCACGCTCTGGCCGGGGACTCCCGTTCCGGCGCCACCGCTGGAACCGGTCACCGGCGTCCGCGTCGACGGGGACTGGATCCTGTGGGACCTCCAGGACCCGCGCGCCGTGCGGGAGTCGGCCGCTCTTCCCGATGACTTCTACCTGCGTGAACTGCTGGAACTCCACCCCGACGATCTGCCGGCCCTGGCCGACTGGATCGGCACCTACGGGATGTTCTGCGACTTCGGCACCGGCCTCGCCGCAGCCGACTGGGGCGAGGACGAGCAGCGGCACCTGGAGGAACTCGCGGACCGCGGCAACGGCGACACCGGGGGGTCCGGCATGCACCGCGACCTCCTCAAGATCTACATCCGGGAAGCCCAGGAAGCCGTCACGACGTGGCTCGCCTGCTGCCGCGAAGGAGGCCTGGACGAGCTCATCGCCCCCGAGGTCACCGAAGCCCGGCTGGCCCGGCTCCGGGTCGGCAACGCCCACCGGGACGACGGATGGCCGCAAGACCTCGAAGTCCTGTCCGAGTACCTCCTGTGGGACCGGCTCAGCCAGCTGAGAGGCGCGATGCAGGCAGCCCTGCAACCGTTCAGCATCGGCATCGGCGGCCTCGCCGACCGCCACCCCACCATCTACTCCGTGGCCTTCCTCCAGCTCTACAACCACATGGCCGAAGGCGCCACCGTCCGCGAATGCGCGAACGAGACCTGCCGGCGCCCCTTCGTACGCCAGCGCGGCCGCGCCGAATACGGCCAGTACCGCACCAGCGGCATCAAGTACTGCACCCGCGAATGCGCCCGAGCCCAAGCCCAACGCGAACTACGCCGACGACGCAAGCAACAACCAGCACCAAGCCCCGAACCAACCGCACCCCAGCCGACAACCGCCACCCCCCAAGGAGCCTGAAGTGATCAGACTCCGCGAACACCAGGCAGACCAGAAAGCGGCCTTCCGGAAGTGGGTGGGCTTCCCTACAAGATCACCCGTACCGCCGCAGGGCGCCCGGGGCACGATCGTGTCCGCGACCGGCTCCGGCAAGACGATCACGGCCGCCGCATGCGCACTGGAGAGCTTCGCGGACGGCCGGATCCTCGTCACCGTCCCGACCCTGGACCTGCTCGCACAGACCGCCCAGGCGTGGCGGGCGGTGGGCCACCGGGCGCCGATGGTCGCGGTGTGCTCGCTGGAGAACGACCCGGTGCTCAACTCGCTGGGGGTGCGCACCACCACGAACCCGATCCAGCTCGCCCTGTGGGCCGGTACCGGGCCGGTCGTCGTGTTCGCCACGTACGCCTCCCTCGTGGACCGCGAGGACATCACCGCGCCGACGACGGGCCAGGGGAAGGTTCGTGGGCCGCTGGAGGCCGCTCTTGCGGGCGGGGAGCGGCTGTACGGGCAGCGTATGGACGGTTTTTCGCTTGCGATCGTGGACGAGGCTCACGGAACTGCTGGTGATCTTGGGCGTCCGTGGGCGGCGATCCACGACAACCAGCGGATCCCCGCCGACTTCCGGCTCTATCTGACCGCGACCCCGCGCATCCTCGCCGCGGCCCGCCCGCAGAAGGGATCCGGCGGCCAGGAGGCGGAGATCGCGACCATGGCCGATGACCCGGAGGGCACGTACGGCGCGTGGCTCGCGGAGCTGGGTCTGAACGAGGCGATCGAGCGGGAGATCCTCGCCGGGTTCGAGATCGACGTGCTGGAGATCCGTGACCCCTCGCCGGTTCTCGGGGAGTCGGAGGAGGCGCGGCGGGGCCGGCGGCTGGCTCTGTTGCAGACGGCGCTCCTGGAGCACGCGGCCGCGCGGAATCTCCGGACGGTGATGACGTTCCACCAGAAGGTTGAGGAGGCGCGCGCGTTCGCGGAGAAGCTGCCCGAGACCGCTGCCGAGCTGTACGTCAACGACGCCTCCGACGCCGACCTGGCCGCCGCCGACCGGCTACCGAACTCCTCCATCGACGCGGACTTCTACGAGCTGGAGGCCGGCCGCCACGTACCCCCGGACCGGGTGTGGTCGGCATGGCTGTGCGGCGACCACCTCGTCTCCGAACGACGCGAGGCGCTGAGGCAGTTCGCCAACGGCATCGACGCAGCCGGGCGCCGGGTTCACCGCGCTTTCCTCGCCTCCGTGCGCGTGCTCGGGGAAGGCGTCGACATCACCGGCGAGCGCGGGGTCGAGGCAGTGTGCTTCGCGGACACCCGCGGCTCGCAGGTCGAGATCGTGCAGAACATCGGCAGGGCGCTCCGCCTCAACAAGGACGGCTCCACCAAGGTCGCCCGCATCATCGTGCCGGTGTTCCTGGAGCCCGGCGAGGACCCCACCGACATGGTCGCCAGCGCCAGCTTCAAGCCGCTCGTGGCCGTGCTCCAAGGGCTGCGCAGCCACGATGAGCGCCTGGTCGAGCAGCTCGCCTCCCGGGCGCTCACGAGCGGGAAGCGCAAGGTCCACGTCCGGCGCGACGAGAACGGGCAGATCGTCGGAACCGGCGGGGAGGGTGACGGCGAGGACCAGGAGGACGACGACACCCAGGCCGCCGCCGAAGCCGCCCTGCTCCACTTCTCCAGCCCGCGTGACGCCGCGACCATCGCGGCCTTCCTCCGAACGCGGGTCTACCGGCCGGAGTCCCTGGTCTGGCTGGAGGGCTACCAGGCACTCATCCGGTGGCGGACGGAGAACGAGATCACCGGCGTCCACGCCGTCCCCTACGACGTCGAGGCCGAGGTGGGGGTCACGAAGTCGTTCCCGCTTGGCCGATGGGTCCATCAGCAGCGGAAAGCCCTGCGGGCCGGTGAGCTGGAGGAGCGGCGCAAGATCCTGCTGGACGCGCCGGAGGCCGGGATGGTGTGGGAACCGGGCGAGGAAGCGTGGGAGAACAAGCTCGCCGCGCTCCGCTCCTACCGGAAGGCGGCCGGGCACCTCGCACCCCGGCAGGACGCCATGTGGGGCGAGAGCGAAGCCGAGGGCATGGTGCCGATCGGGCAGCACCTGGCCAACCTCCGCCGCAAAGGCGGCCTCGGTAAAGATCCCGAGCGGGCAGCACGGCGCGCGGAGCAGCTGACGGCGATCGACGCGGACTGGAACTGCCCCTGGCCGCTGAACTGGCAGCGGCACTACCGGGTGCTCGCCGACCTGGTCGACGCCGACGGCGTCCTGCCCTACATCGCGCCGGGTGTCACGTTCGACGGGGACGACATCGGTACGTGGAGGTGGGCGCAGCAGAACGCGGGCGTTCAGGCGCAGCTGATGCCCGGACAGCGGGAGCGGCTGGCCGCGCTGGGCATTCCCGTCACTGAGCCCGCTTCTCCCGCCCCGGCAGCACCCCGTACGACGAAGGCCAAGGCGAAGGGGCCGGGCAGGGCGCAAGCGGCGTTCCAGCGAGGTCTGGCCGCCCTCACGCAGTGGGTGGAGCAGGAAGGCGTAGACCGGCCGGTGCCTCGCGGCGCGGTCGTCGAGGTCGCCGTCGACAGCGAAGCCGAGCCGGTGCCTGTGAAGCTCGGCGTATGGATCTCGAACACCAAATCGAGAAGGGACCGGCTGGACACCGATCAGCTCGCCGCCCTCGCGAAACTGGGCATGGACTGGGCCGGACCCCCACCGGCCATCGAGGCCGCCCCGGCACGGCCCGCCCTGCAGCCCGCACCGCCGACAGGTCTGCAACAGCGGCACCACCACGACGAATGCGACAAGACGTCCTACGAGAGCGGCACGTGCACCTGCGACCTCATCGAGGAGTACGGGCCGCCCTCCGAACGCGACGACTACTAACCACACCAGCGCACCGCACGGGCCGGGCCCCGGACCTCTTGATCCGGGGCCTCCAGTGCGGACAAGGTCTTGTGAGGCTTCGGGCTCATGTCTCAAGCCTCACTGCGCCTCTTCCGCAACGTCTGCGGATCGACTGTCGCAGCCTAGTTTTCCTGCTGTGCCAGGGCTTCGGGAATGAAGTGGGAGTAGCTCTCGCGCAAGTGCTGGGTGACGCGGTCGTCGGTGGCCTCGTAGTTGAGCTGTTCCTGGAAGAACCGCAGTCTGCTCTCTCCTGCGTCGAGGATCTCGCCCCAGCTCTTGACCCAGACTTCGTAATCGTCCTGTACGTCGGCAAGGCCGGCGGGGCGGTCCTTCTGTCGGATCGCGCGGTGGATCTTGTCGGAGTACTCGTAGGTGACGAGGTAGAAGCGCCATTTGCAGCCGACTCCGCGGTACTGCGGGTCGTCCACGATTGCGCTGGCGTAGCTTCTGATCTGTTCGAGTTCCTTCGGGCCGACCTTCACGGTGGGTCGTTTGAGTTCGATGACCAGGCGCTCGGTGGAGTTGTCGTTGCGGCGGCTGCGGAACATGAGGATGTCGACGCGGCCGCTGCGCCCGTCGGGCTGGGTGACGGCTTCGAGTTCGTGCTCCAGGACGATGTCTTCACCGAGGTGGTCTTCCAAGTGGGCTTGTAGGACGTTGGTGAGCCCGACCTCGCTTCGGGTCATGTTCCAGTCCTCGCCGAAGAGCCACAGGTTTTGGTTGATCATGGGGTGGAGCTGGTCGACCTCTCGCAGGTTCTTGCGCAGGTGGTCGTCGGCGAGGAGCTTGCGCAGGGCCTGGATGAAGTTCAGGCGGTTGGTGACGGTGGTGGCCGCGCCGATGACGTGGGTCAGGTCGGTGCTGTCGAGGAGGTTCTTCAGGTGCAGGCGGTCATCGTCGCTGAGCGCCAGAACCTTCTCGAGGATGGTGTGGAGGTCGCCGGGGCTGCTCTCGAGGGCCGTGCGGATGAGGTTGACGGAGAGGTTGCGTGCCGGTCCCTTGTTGGGCAGTGCGTGGCGGGCAGCTGTGATCACGACGTCGAAGGTCTGGCGCTCTATGGCGAGCGCGCCGGTGGCCGGCTGGTCGTCGTAGGGGTAGATGCCTTCGGTCTTGAGCTGCCGTACGACCTCTGCGGAGATCTGGGCGCCGCGGACTGTGAGGTGCTGCTGCACGGCGGTGACAGCCGCGTTCAGGAGCCCGGGGTGGTGCATGGTCAGGCCATGCAGGTCGTCGATGGTCAGGCCGTTGAACAGGTTGGTCCGCAGGTAGGGGGTAAAGCTGATGATGCCGTCGGACCAGTCTCTGCCGTGCTCTCCCAAGGCGATGCCGTCGGCGTTGCACAGGAGCATCTTGCGGTCGCCCATCCGCTTGTTCCACTCGACGAAGGTGACGACCGGGGGCGGGTCTTCACCGGCGTACTCCTGAGGCAGCTCCAGCTCCAGGTCGACGGGTTCGCCCACCATGATGTCGCTGGGGTCCAAGTGCCTGCCGTCGAACGTGACGCGTGCGTGGGGGTAGGCCAGGAGATAGAACGCCAGCTTCGCGGTGAGGTTCGCGAGGGCATCATCACGCTCCAGGCGGCCAAGCGGCTTGCCCTGCGGCACGGAAATGCGGACGGTGGTGCCGGGCGTCTCCCGGGACGGCTCGGTCTCTTCGACCTGCCAAACGGTGGCGTGGTCGGCGTTGCCGGTGATCCGTACCCCTACCAAGGTGTCGTCGGCCACGGCCGCTGACTCCCATGTGAGCTGGTCGCCCAGGGCGAAGGCGAAGAGGCGCCCCTCACCGTTGCGGCCGTGCAGGATTCGCTCTCCGCCTTCGGTATGAGTCCTGCTGGTCTTCCAGGTGGTGCCGTAGGCCTGGAAGGCGGTGCGGGCTCGCGCAGGTGTCATGCCGTGACCGTTGTCGGTCACCACGACGTCAGTGATCGCGTTCATGCTGGAGCGGCGCAGTTCGACGTTGACCTCGGTGGCGTTGGCGTCCAGGGCGTTCCACACCAGTTCGGCGATGGCCGTGATCTGAGGTTTCCTCTTGAACTGGAGGATCTTGCGCTCGCCGACCGCGAGCTCGAACTCCGTCAGCGGCGGACCGCTCTGCACTGGCAGAGCGGCGCTGGCCACGCCAACTACCCCGTCGACAGCGGTGCTTTGTGTGTTGTTCTCCCCAGACATGCGGCGACGGTACCGGCTGCAGACAGTTCGGTACACATCGCCGTGCGTAAGAGGTGATGCCCCTCCAAGCGGGTTCCTCGGCACTATCACGCTGCTATCAGCCGCTGCTGCGGTGTCTCCTCGCCCAGCCAGAAGGCGGGCTGTAACTGCTCAGTCGTCCATGTGGCGGGCGAGCATGTGGTTCAGCGCCAGGTCGTGGGCTGCGTCGGAACTGCGGACGTAGGAGCACACCAGGCAGACACCCGGGCCGTAGCCAGCCCCGAAGTCGTCGATGCCAGATACTGCGAGGGTTTCCCGTCCGCAGACTGGGCAATCCGTCACGTCCATGCCGTCGGCCAGTTCATCGGGGTGCGCAGGCCGGTGGTCGGCTGCCAGTGCGATGCGCCGATCGGCTTCCAGCTCGCCGATCAGTTCCAGGTAATCCTGGGCTCGCAGCCGTTCGTACCGGTCCTGGATCTGGTGCTTGACCCAGTCGGATTCCCGCTGTTCCTCACTGACCTGGCCCAGGCACGAATGACCATCGAGATCTAGCAGCGCCACAACGTGCCGCTTGTCGATCTCACCCACGCCGCGTGCGTGTCGCACGCGCTGCGTCTGCTCCAGTGCATCGCTCAGAGCCGCTACGTCCACTGTGATCTTCGATTCGACGGCTGCGTCGGGGACTGCGTATATGCCCTCGTGGGCTTCATCGCATCTCTCTGCGATGACCTTCAGCAGCTGCGATGCCGCTTTCAGCCGGTGATCACCGTTCTTGCGTTTCTCGATCTCTTCTCCCTGCCAGGTGTGAGCGACGATGGCTGCCAACCCGTTCGTTAACGCCTGATCGAAAATCGCAGCCGCACCAGGTACCTGAAAGTCGACGTCCAGAACCGTGGCGCACCGGCCATACTCTTCTGCTCGCTTCTCCTGCATCGCCTCATCTTCACCCACGGGCACCAACAATCGGACCTCCTCAGGCTCTGCACCAGCGTCAGCGATGCCCAGTACGAACCCGGGCTTCTCCCAGCTCCACACCGACTGCCTCGTCCGCTACCCCGCCTGCCGCCCGAGGCAGCGCCCGCGCCGGGGGAATGGAAGCGCCCAGGCCACCATCAACCCC
This sequence comes from Streptomyces sp. NBC_01116, assembly GCF_041435495.1. Lineage (NCBI taxonomy): Bacteria > Bacillati > Actinomycetota > Actinomycetes > Kitasatosporales > Streptomycetaceae > Streptomyces > Streptomyces sp. NBC_01116. The sequence continues at coordinate 78,107 of NZ_CP108645.1, read as the reverse complement.
GAAGCAAAAATCAAGCGCCTCTGGGACAACCCCTTCCTTGTCGACGAGGAAGGGGGCAAGCGCATCTGACTCGACACCAGCCGCGCCATGCTCCTGCAACACGGAGTGAAACGCGCCTGCGCCCGCTCCGCCTCGTGCGTGTTCTAGCAGGTCAGCGTGAAACGCGGGTCTCCGTTTCACGCTCGCGTTTCAGTGTGGCGTTTCAGCCGCGCGTCCAATCACGCTGCCCGGCCGGCCCGCTGAGCGCGGACCGCCTGGCGCAGCTCGGAGCGGGCGGCCGGTACCGAAGAGGCGGTCTCCCAGTAGGGGTGCCACCGCAGGCGTCCGGACAGGAGCAGGAGGCGTCGGCGCAGGGCGGTGGTGTCGCGGGGGCGGAGTGCGGCGAGCGCTGCGTAGGTGGCGTTCCAGGCGTGCTGTGTCGGCACCAGGTCGTCAGGGAAGTCAGTCGCGTTCATCTCGCCATTAGATCGTTTGTTCGATTTTCTTGTCGCTTCGGGCACGCCGCCGGCCTGGTTGCCGTGCTTCAGGCGATGGCGTGGTCCACCAGGACCCACATCCGTGGCAGCTCTCCCGTGGTGATGGCGGTGCCCGGGTCTTCCGCGAGAAGCCGGGCCGCTCCGGTGACCAGGGAGGCCACTGCTACGAGCCGGATCTGCTGGCCCGGGATGAGCCACAGGGCGTCCTCGACCGCGCACGGCACGGCGGCCATCTTGCTGCGGGTCTCCTCGTCGATGCCGCCCGTGCCATCGACTATCACCCCCTCGGGGTCCATACGGTCGCAGTCCCCCGGGTCCAGGGAGGACGTCGCCGCCTCGATCGCCTGCGGGAGCTCTCCGGCGAGCCAGGCTCCGACCGGGCAGGGCGACGGCGCACTCGGCAGGGAGCGGATCCACTCCGCCGCCCGGGAACCGGCGGCGGCGGCCGCTGCTAGGGCCTCCTCCTCGCCCTCCCACAGCTCGTACGGAACATCATCGGCGGGCCCGGCGGGCAGATACGAAATCTTCATGCCGGGCTAGGCCGCGTTTTAGAACTGGGCTCCGGGTCTGGCCTCGTGCCGGGATGATCGCGGTGCGGGGCGAGGGGATCTTTCAGATGACCAGTGGGCGGTGCTGGGGCCGTTGTTGCCGGTCACGGTGTTGGGCAGACCGTCGTTGTGCCGGCGGCGGTTGATCGACGGGATCCGCTGGCGGGTGCGGACCGGGGCCCCGTGGCGGGATCTGCCGACCGAGTACGGGCCGTGGCAGACGGTCTACGGGCTCTTTCGTCGCTGGCAGCGCGATGGTGTCTGGGCGTCGGTGCTGACCGGGCTGCAGGCTCGGGCGGACGCCGCTGGTTTGATCACCTGGGAGGTGAACGTCGACTCCACGATCTGCCGGGCCCATCAGCACGCGGCCGGTGCGCGGCGGGACGGCCAATCCCAGAAGGAACCGCCGGGCGGCCTCCAGGACGAACCCGACGACCACGGCCTGGGCCGTTCCCGCGGTGGCTGGACCACGAAGATTCATCTGGCCTGCGAACAAGGGCAGCGGCCGTTATCGCTGCTGGTCACAGCCGGTCAGCGAGGAGACAGCCCGCAGTTCGCGGCCATGCTGGAGGCGATCCGGGTGCCTCGCCTGGGACCTGGCCGGCCCCGGGTTCGTCCGTTGCGGGTGCGTGGTGACAAGGCCTACTCGTCGCGCGCGAACCGTGCGTATCTGCGTCAGCGCGGGATCCGGTGCACGATTCCGGAACCTGCCGATCAGGCCGGCAACCGTAAGCGCCGGGGTATGTCTGGCGGGCGGCCTCCGGCCTTCGACCGTGAGGACTACAAAGCCCGGCACGCGGTCGAGTGCGGCATCAACCGGCTGAAGCGAAACCGGGCGGTGGCCACCCGCTTCGACAAGCTCGCGGTCCGATTCGAAGCGACCGTCTTCGTCGCCGCGATCAACGAGTGGCTGTGACCTGCCGGAAGTGTCGGTCCCGCATGTCATTCTGGCCGCAGTCAGGTCGGCGGACAGAGGGGAAACAGGGGCGATGGAGGCTGCGTACTACCGGGCAGAGAGTGAGAGCGGCGACCACATCGAGGACCCGTCCGAGGACGCACTGTTCATGCTGATCAACGACCTCAACACTTCGGACAACACCTTCGTGGTCATCCAGCCCGACGAGGACGACCCAGCCTGGTTCACCTCCGTCGCGGTCCTGGACGAAGGCGGCTACGAGGTCGTCCGCCGCGACACCACCCGCCGCGAGCACGACGTCGTCACCGAGACCAGCATCGATCGGATCGCCCGCGACCTCACCATCTGGATGGCCGCCCGCGACTTTCCCGGACGGCCTACCCAGCACACCAGCAACTTCTAAAACACGGCCTAACCGGCTTGCTTCCTCTCAGGTCACCGTGCGCCCGCCGTCTCCCCCGGGGTCGCGCAGCGGGTTGGGGTGGGAGCAGTCCCAGCACCGCACCGTTTCGGGGAGGTTCTCGATCGTGTGCCGGAGACGCCGAAGGAGCCGTCGATGCGGAACCCTCCGCAGTTCTGGCACGAGGTGGCGTGGAAGGGCTCGTCGCAGCGGAAGCAGGTGCCTCCCGCGCTGGTGGGTCAGGCGGGTAACTCGGTTGGCCGCGCCGCCACTTCTGCGATGGTTTTTATGGTTCTGGTGTACATCAGATTCTCCGTACCGTTGCCCCCGGTCGCCTTGGGATGCCGCAGGTCCAGCCTGTGTGCTGAATCCCGTGCTTTGTCTGTTGCGGATTGGCACGATGAGCTGCGATGGACTTACAAGGGATCGCGCTGGTCGTGACCACCTCGGTAGCGGTGGTGGGGGTGCCGTGCACGCTACTGATCGGGCGCTGGCAGCTTCGCGCTGCCCTCCAGACTGCCGGTGCCACGCACCAGGCGGGTCTCCGCCAGGCGGAGACGGCCTACCAAGCAGCGCTGGACACTGTCCGAGCACAGTCGGACTCGGCTCACGACCAGTGGCTGCGCGGCGTACGCCGGGAGGCATGCTCGGTGTTCCTCCTCGCCATCGGGGAACTGGTCGGGATTCTGGACCAGGTCCTGGACGGCACGGGCGTACCGGACAGTCTGCGACCGGCCAACCGTGATCTCCAGCGGGCGCTGGCTGTCCTGGAGCTGGAGGGTGACGCGGAACTGGTGGGGGCCGCGCAGGAACTGGTGGCCTGTTGCGATGAGATCGCTGAAGCGGCGCTGAGCAGCAGCTTCGCTGCCCGCACCTGGCGTGCCCTCTATGCCAGGCAGGTGGAGGAGAGGAACGCTGTCACACGGCGGGAGCAGTTGAGCACACCGGTCACCGATGCGGTCAATGCGCTGCTCGACCTCCAGGTCCGTCTCGCCGGCATGCGTGACGCCTATACGGCTGTGGAAGCGCCGCCCGGTGTCCGTCCGGGAACGATCAGTGCTCTCGGCCACTACGTACCGCGAGGTGGCCACCCGTTCGAATCCATCGGTGAGGCCTACGCTGCCCTGCGGCACGTGTACGAGACTGCGGTGCAGTTCCTGGAGAGGACCGACCTGCCACGCGAAGAGGCTGCTGTCTTGTTGCGCGATGCCGTCCACGAGGGCCGGGTCACCGTCCTCGACTACATGACGGGCCAGTCCACTCGCCTGACCGAGACCCGTCGGACGTTCCTTGCCGCAGCACGCCACGCGCTGGGAAACCACAGCAACGAGTGACAGTGCCAAGAGCCCACGAACACGCTGGACTCCTGGTCGACACCCGTCCTGCACGGCCGCGCGGCACAGACCGGTCGGGCCAGCCCCATCACCGGTTCGTGCGGCGAGCAGGGGGCCGGTTGCGGGCTCACCGGTCGATCGGGGCGATCTCGTCCAGCCCGCTCTCGTGCAGGATCTGCGCGACGGTGTCCTCCGAGGAGCTGTCCGCCCCGATGACGGTCTCCAGGGCGCCGGGCAGCAGGTCTTTGGCCCGGTACCAGTCGCTGAGGTGATCGGGGGTGACCTGCTGGAGGTACTCGGCATCCAGCTTCGTCGCGTGCCGTCGCACCGTTTCCGCGTACGGCACATCGAGGTAGTAGCAGCGGGAGACGCCGCGGTGGGCGCGCACCAGGTCCTGGAGCATGGGGCCGTAGCGGTCGGCGTAGAGAATGCCTTCGACAACTACGTGGAAGCCGTTGTCGAGGGCGTAGCGGGTGGTGAGGTCGATCAGGCCGATGTTGGCGCCGCCGAGCCGGTCGCGTTCGCGGAGCACGATCCGGCGGAGGTTGTCCTGGCCCACGATGGCGAGGTTGCGGCCGAACTTCTCGCGCAGGCCGGCCGCGACGGACGACTTGCCCGAGGCGCTGTTCCCGCGGACCACGATCAGACGTGTGTCCTTGGTGCCCACGGTGTTATGCGCGGCCTCAGTCACGGATGCTCATCCCAGCCTCAGATCAACCGTTCGTTGTGTGTCGCCGTATCCCGATGAGCGGTGGGCACAGACGGGTTTCTCAGTCATCGGCACCCCTCCGCAAGAACGCCTTCATGCTGGCAGCGTACGCAGCGAGCACTGTTCGCCTCTACGGACGTCCCACCCACGCGTGGTGGTTGAGGGCGACGCGCAGCTGCTCGCGAGCCCGGCCGCGCAGGACGCCGACGCGCGTACGTCCCTCGAGGACCTGCAGTCCGTTGTCCGCCGGGTCCAGGAGGCGCCGGTCGATCAGGAGCGGCGGTCGCAGCCAGGTCCCGTGCTCTTCCCAGTGCCGGCCGACTTCTGGGGGCCGGACCGCGACCCAGTGCACCGGGTGGGCGGCGTAGCTCTCGATGCAGCCGGCGTGGGTCTTCCCGGTCGGCATGGTGTGGAAGTCCGCAGCGGGGATGGTCTCCAGCTGCCAGGTGATGTGCCGAAGGTCGATGGTGCCGTAGTCGTGCACGAAAGCGCCGTTGTCGCCGTGCTCGAAGAGGAACTGTTCCAGGACGTCGTCCGGCCAGTGCAGGGCGGCCAGTGCCGGGTCGGAGCGGAATCGGTCGAAGCTGAGGCGGCCGTCTTGGCGGCGGGCCATCAGCGGGCCGAGGTCGTTGAGCTTCATGCCGCCAGGTCTACAGGAGATTCCTGATGATGCTCCCTCGGCTCTGGGTAATTGCAGCAGCGGGTGACTGTGTCAAGGCTGGCCGGAGCAGGCTCCGGGTTTGCGGGCATGGTCAGGGTGACTTGTTCCGCACGCCTAGTCATCCCCTTTTCTCCTCCTCTGCGCGAGCCGGTTGTCTTTAGCCTGGACGCATGCCCGAGCCAGTGTTCAGCACCGATGACTACGTCAACCCTGATGCTCCCGAGGATGAGCTCCGTGTGAAGCCGGACCATCCTCGTGTCCGTGATCGCTCCTACGACTGTGCGCGCAGCAGTCAGGAGGTGGACCTCTGGAAGGGTTCTCTCGTCACCACCGTGCTGGAACCCTGGAGCAACTACCCCGATCTGGCGGAGATCCCCGAGAACGCCGTGCCGGGGCCGTCTTTGACCCTGTTCGTCAAGGAACGAGGGCGGGGCCCTGGTTACGTCGCGGACTTCCTCTACAAGGCAGCCGATCTGCCGGTCACGGTCTACGGCATCCTGGCGAACCAGGGCTCCGGCCTCGGAGTAGTCGAGCTTGAGCTTTGGCAACCGAAGTGGGGGCACTGGGACGACTGGGGAGACTTCGTCGGTCCTGGGGAAGAGACTGCGGAGGTCGCAGAATACGCACCGATCTCGGGTGACGTGCTGCGTCGCATCCCTGTCGGTCAGATCGTGGCCTTGGCTCAGGCCGAGCTGGCCGACCAGACATGGAAAGAGGAAGGCGTCATCGTCCTGGGCCGAGCCCGAGCAGCAGACCCAGGCCTCACACCAGCGTCCCGGCAAGCTCTGGAGAACGCCAACGCGCTCGCGCAGCCGGCACAGCGAGGCCGGCCCCCGCTCGATGGCGAACTGCTTCAGATCGTGGCCCACGCCTATCTCCGGGAAGCTACCAAGGGACCTGGCCTGCACCGGCGCCTGGCTGACCTGTTCAACCGTCCGGAACCGACCATCAAGGACTGGATCAAAGCAGCCCGAGCACGCGGCTACCTCTCCCCCGCCGTCCCCGGCCGCAGGGCCGCCGGCCCCGGCCCCCTCCTCACCACCCCCGCAACGGGCTCACGCACATCTCCGCCCTGACCGCCATACAGGCTGCCGTCTGTCGACTACGTACAGCCAAACCAGGACGCTCGTACTTTGCCGGTCGACCAGGCCGATCAAGCCGAGCAGGCGAAGCGCTCGGAGGACGATTCGCAAAGCTGCTCACCGAGGCACCTCACCCCGGAACAGCGCTACCGCGTCCACCGGACCGTGGTGGCGTTCATCGGCGACCTGCGCACCGACATCCGAGGTGTGTTCACCGACCTGGAGAGGAAGGGCCGACGTGACAGCCGTCCGACCCCGGACAGCCCCGGCCGGATAGACGCCTCGTGCATCATCGTGTACGGCCTGGTCCCCGAGGCGAACAAGGGCGCCATCGTGCACGCCCCGCTGCCAACCGCGCCGACGCCGTCCTCGGTCCGGCAGCCGCCGCCGTCAGAATCGGGGGCCGGTTTTAAAAACGGGCCCCTGAATGAGGCGGGTCCGGGGGAGCCCCGGCCAGGGCTTGGCCCTACCTGGTTGACGAGCCCTTGTGCGTTCCAGCCGGACCGAGCGGATGGAAGCCGGACCGTCTCTCCGCTGCTAAGGCACCTCCCCACCACGACAGCCCGCGTTCCAACGAGCGGCTCCGTGTTGGAAAATGGCTGGTCACAGCGTTCCAACGCCGCCCTCTATATGGAACGCGATCGCCTGGCCGGCGGCGGTGGGTCCGGCCTGCGAGAAGACCGGCCGGACCCGCCGTGCTCATCGCGCCTTCGGCAGTGCGGCCAGCGTTCGGCGTTCCTCACCGCGGCCGTTGCCGACGACCCGCCACACCGCCCTGCCCGCCCCGTGCTCCGTCAGCAGGGGCAGGGTCGTGGTCGCCACGGTGAGCCGGTAGCCCACGCTCCCCACCCGGCCGGCCCGCTCATGGAAGGCGGCTTCTCTCGTGTCCGGGGCCGCGCGGCGTCGGGCCGGAGCGAAGACGAACAGCACCGGCGGGAACGGGCGGTCCAGGGACGGGCCCGCGTAGTTCTCGTGCCAGTGCGAGCGCGGGGGCCGGGCGGCGTTCCCGCGCCCGGCGGCCGGGGCGCCCCGGTAGGCGTCGTAGCGTTCCAGCTTGGCGACCAGGCGGGCGTAGGACATGGTGCGGTCGATCTCCACGAACGCGCTGGAACCGTCTGCCAGGAGCACCACGCCGTCGGGCAGGAGGTTCCCGGCCGGGGTGGGGTGGGGCGCTTCCACCCGCCAGTCCGCGTGGTCGGCGACCTGCGCCTGGTGGAAGGCGATGACGGTGTCGACCAGGGCCAGGCCGTGCTCGCGAAGGCCGGTCTTGCTCGCGGCGATGCGCTTGCCGGTGGTCCGGCCGGTGGTGGGTGCGAGTTCACCGGAGGCCGCTGCTTCGGCGAGGCCGGCCGGGGTGCAGTGCCAGTAGCTCTGCTGGGCGCGGTTGGTCCGGCCGACCAGGGCCGGGGACTCCTCCAGAAGGTTGCGCAGCGCCCGGCGTACGTGGTCGGTGTCCTGCTGGTGCGGCAGCAGCAGCGCCTTGAGCTGGCGGGGTGTGGCAAGGCGCAGCTGGGCGAGGGTCAGCAGGACCTCGCCGCGGATGTCCGCGCCGGCCTTCGCGACTGCGGCCTTGCGGGGCCGGGACGCTTCTCCAAGTACATCAGTACTTGTAGAAGAGGAGTTGCAACCGGCCGGGACAGGCGAATCAGGGGTCTGATCAGCAACAACGCTCAGGCGGCGGCCGATGGCTGCGGGGCTGGGTGCGGGGCTTGCCGCAGGGCTCGCCTTGGGGCTTGCTGTCGTGGTGCTGTCCGCCGGGGCGGGGCGGGTGTGCGGGTCGGGTGCGGCGGTCATCGGATCCTCGGGATTCTCCGGCCCTACGCGGCCGGATCGGTGACAGGTCCGGCCCGTACGCGGATGTGCGTACGGGCCGGAGCCACCGTGCGAGGTCACCCCTTGACCGCGGTCTGACGCCCGCTGGCCGCCGGTGTCCGGTACGTCCCTTGACCGCCCCTTGTCCTCTCGGTTTGTCCGTGACCGGAGTCATGCCCGCACGCCACGTCCCGGAGCGCGGTCTCTGTCCACAAGGCCGGACGCGCACCGTGGGGATCGGCCGGGCGCACCAGGCGCCCGGCCGGCGAACAGCAAGGAGTTGTCATGGAGACGACGTCGCCCAAGGTGCCCCAGCTCGCGCCGGAGCAGATCCTGCGGGCCTGCGACTACGTGGAGCTGGTCTGGCAGGACGACGAGGAAGCGTGGGCCCGGCTGGAGGAGTTCCACCGGGACGGCAAGGAGCTGGCGCAGCTGGTGGGCGAGTTCGGTGCGCTGCTGCTGGACCGCTACCTCACTGTGGTGCCGGCCGGGCACGTCGACTGTGAGGCTGGGTACGTCATGGACAAGCTGGTGGCGGTGGTCACCCGGTACCTCAGGCGGTGGTGCTACTCGGGTGGCGGGGCGCAGTGCGCGTACACCTCGGCGGGGTTCCTGATCGAGTGCATGCAGGAGGTCGACCAGGTTCACCAGTTCCTCGCCGACATCCGCCGCGACGCCTACACCGGGCGGCCGATGACCACGGCCTGAGCCGGGATAGTCGGGCCAACGGCCGGGGACGGAGATCTCTCCTCTCCCTGGTCGACTCCGGCCGGGTGGAAGCCAGCGGCCCGGGTGGAGCTCCGGCGGGGACCGGCATACGCATGCGGCGTTATTAGTGGGGTGGGCCAGCGTGGCGAGGCCTTGGCCGCAGTTCAAGAGGCTGTCGAAATCCGCCGCGCCCTGACCAAAACCAACCCCGACGCCCACCTGCCCAACCTCGCCAGCGCCCTCCACAACCTCTCCATCGACCTGGGTGAGATGGGCCGACGTGAAGAAGGCCTGACCGCAGTCCGCGAAGCTGTCAGTCACTACCGCGTTCTGGCCAACGCCAACCCACACCTCTTTGGACCAGCCCTGCAGCGGTCCCTGGACGTGACTGCCTGGCTAGAAGGTCTCGAACCGTAAGCCCAAGGTCGGGCCGCCGAGTGCGTACGTGGGCAGCGACCAGTGCGGCGGTCGTCATTACGGCGTAATAATCCTGAGCCGGGATGGGTAGGGGCGTCGATGCTGCGCAGATCCCATGCATCTACCGGTCTCCCCCGGCTCGCTCGCCTCCGCTGACCCCCTCAGATCCCCGCGGTGGATGCCAGTACCGCCTTCAGCGGAGAAGAGGCAGCGGAACGCACCGATTCCAACTTAGTGCTTGCCACCCTGAAGAGCGGGTACGTCTGTCGCATCGGCGAGACGTAGATGGCCGGCACCTGCCGATGTGGGTGCCGGCCACCTACGTCTCGCCGCGTTCTCGGGTGATACCTCCGCCGGACTCTCGGACGCTACGTGTCCCCGCGAAGGCCAGTGGCAACCTGCTGGAGGATGTCTGCGAGCGAGGTTCGTGCCTCGGAAGGGAGGCTCCCCCGCATGTCTGCCGTGACGGCTTCGACTCCCGTGCTGCGCTGGAAGTAGCGGAGGATGAAGGCGCTTCGCTGCTCCGCGTCGAGTTGGTCAAAGGCAGCGTCCATGAGAATCTCACCTTGCTGCCGGGGCTTCGCGGCTGTAGGTGTGTCGTCGTTCTCGCTGGGCCTTGGAGCGGCGTTCGAAAGTCCGCCTGAAGCGTTCTCGCTGGACGGAGCGTCGGCTTCCTGATCGCTGCGTGAGGCAGGCGTCATTACGGCGTAATGATCCTGGGCCGGGGGAGCGGGGGCCGGGATAGCGGGAGCCTTCGGCGCCGCGTTCGTGCGCGGGGCTCGCCGCTCGTTCTCCTTGAGACGGCGGAGGTGTTCCTCCTGCTCTGCGGGCTTCTTCTTCCCTACGCGGCGCAGGAGAGCTGCGGACTCCTCACCGGACTGCAGCTTCTCCTTGAGCTCCGGAGTCAGTCCGAGAAGTGCCAGGCGCTGTGACACCCATCCTTGTGACCGGTGGAGGCGGGTGGCGAGGGCTTCCTGGGTTTTGTGGATCTGCAGCAGCCTCTGGAGGACCTTCGCTTCGTCGAGGGGGTCGAGGTCCTGACGATGAACGTTCGCGACGAACGCGGATTCGAGGATCTCGTCGGGGTTACTGCCGAGCTCGTCGTCCAGCATCACCCTGATGTCAGGAAGTCCTGCTTCGCGTGCAGCTGCGAGGCGCGAGTTGCCGTCGATGACGACGTACTTGGTTCCCTCCTCCAGGTCGCTCTTCCGGTCGGGGTTGCCCTCCAGGTAGGCAAACCGGCTCATGATGCTGATGGCGGTCTTCTGCTTGTGGTCTCGGAGGCTGGCTCCAAGGTCGGTCAGGTCACCCAGCTTCTCCCGAGGGTTGTCGGGGTTGAGGCTGATGACGTCGACAGGGAGCTTGAGCGGCGGGGGAGCGCCGTCGGTGGGGGCAGCGGCGGCGGCTTCGATTGCGGCGCGACGCGCGCTGATGCCTCCCTTGGCCTGGCCGAAGGACGCGCTCGCGCGGAGGGTGTCTGCCTTGCTCACGAGATCTCCCGGGTGAGTGCACGCATGCCGACGGCCTGATCGCAGCGGGGGGCGTAGGCGAGGAGGGGCCGCTTCACGCGGACGGCTTCCTTCTGTTCCTTGAGGTCTCCGATGACGCCGACGACCCGTGGGTCCTTTATGTCGATCCATGACTGGAGGGAGGAGGTGGCGATGTAGCCGCGGCGGGCGTCGTAGTGGTTGACGACGATGCCGAGGTAGTCGAGTTCGAGGTGCATGTCGGCGCGGAGGTCTTCGACCTGTGCGGTGAGCAGTCCGTATGCGTCGGCGGAGCTGTCTTCGGCCTGGACGATGATGAGGATGCCGGAGTTGCCGGGGGCTTCTCCGTCACGACGGCGTCCGTAGTAGGCGGCGGCATCCATGCTGAGGCCGAGGCTGGGGGGGCAGTCGATGATGACGACGTCGTAGTCGCCTTCGACTGTTCCGAGGACGCGTTCGAGGGCTGCTTCGCGGGCTCGTACGCTGGAGAGCTTCACGTCGAGGAGGAAGGCGTCGGTGCACGCGGGCAGCAGATGCAGGCGGTCACCGAAGCGCGGGTCCTCGATGGGGACGATGAGGTTCTTGAGGTCGCCCTTGGCCTCGCCCGCCATGTGCTTGGTGAGGGAGTCGCCCTCGATGGGCAGCGGGTCGTGTCCGAGTTGGTTGGTGAGGTGGCACTGAGGGTCGAAGTCGACGAGGAGGACGCGGAGTCCGAGCCCGGGAAGGTCCTCGTAGTCGAGGGGGGATGCCGGTTCCTGGTCGGGCTCGATGAGGGCGGCGGCGAAGTGCTTGGAGATGCGCACGGGATGCAGCTGGTCGCTGTCCTCGGCGTAGGCCTCACCGACGCCGGCGGCGAGCGCGGTCTTGCCTACGCCGCCCTTCTGGTTGCAGATGATGATCCGCTTGGGGTGTTCCGGTCGGACGACGCCGGGGGCCGGGTTGGTGTCGAGCCAGAACAGCACAGACTGCGTGAGCCCTTGGATGAGCGACACACCGCGGGAGGAGCAGGCCTCGCGGAACTCGTCCCACTGGCCTGGTGGGAGGAAGGTGGCGAACGGCTTTGCTCCTCCAGTGTCGGCTGTGGGGAGGTTCGCTCCGAGCCGGCGCCATGCGGTGATCCCGGCCTCGACGGCGTGCTGAATGTCGGTGCCGTGCTGTGCGGCGCGGACCTTCAGACCCTGCTGCAGGGCGGGGGGCAGCTTAGAGACGACCTTCTCGCGGTCACCTGAGTCAGACGAAGTCATGCACATACCTTACTAACGTCAAAGATCGACTCCACCATCGGCGCGTTAGTTTTGTATTGAATCGCAGTCAGGAGTCGCTCATTACGCCGTAATACCTCGGGCATACATCTCGCTCACACCGCGATCCAGACAACGAAAATCCCTGGGCGGCCCGCTGGGGGCCTTGCGGTCCAGGCCGCACCCGATCACACCAACACCTTCGAGTTCGCCTGGCAGAACCCCCTTCCTGCCGGTCGCTTTTCTCCCAGAAGTGGCTTTTCGGCCCAACCATCGCCGCACGAGCAGTCAGCCAGCAGGTCCGGCGGTACACCTTGAGAGCCGGAAGCCAGACTGCATACCCCGAAACACAATCGGCCCCGTACGTTCCAGCGCTGGGACGTACGGGGCCTGCGATCTACTGCTGAGCTAGCTCCGCCTTGCCAGTCTCATGCGGTGACGGGCTTTCACCCTCGGCCAGAGGCCCTGGGCATCTCGACGCCCGAGAGCATCAGCAAGCAGTCGGTCAAGGTCCGTGATGCGTTCTTCGGCGAACCAGTCGGGCTGGTAGTCGGCGCCCATGCAGACCGGGCAGATGTGGTCGTGGCCGATGAACTCGTACTGCGGGGGGCAGTCGAGTTCCGCGCAGTCCTGGAGGAGGGGGTCCTCGCCGCAGCCGGAGCAGCACGGGCAGCGGGTGAGACGGTAGTCGATGGGGGCACCGTCGTGGAGGTCGATGTGGAGCTGGGCGAGCCCGCGGACTCCGAGCTCGCGGATCAGCGCGTCGGCGGAGAGCACCTGGGTGCTGAGGGGGGTGCGGTGGTGGGCGCTCAGCATCTGGGCCGCGGTGCACCAGGCGAGGGCGGTGCGGTCGACCGGCGGGGTGGGCCGGCTGCTGGCCCACGGGTCATTGGGGTCCTGGAGAGAGGCCGGGGTGGTGGGGGCTGTGAGCGGGATGCCGTGGGTGGTGAGCTGGGTGGTGACGTCGGAGATCCGCTGGGGGAACTGGTTGAAGAAGGTGAGCATGAGCGGCCTCCTTGCTGGGTCGGGTTCGGTGGCGCGGCATCGTGGCCGGCGGGGCGGGGCGGGGGAGGGCGTGGTGGTCTTCAGGGCGGGTTGGTGTTCTCGAAGGCGTGGATGAGGTGGCCGATGGCGTCGGGGGTGGCGGCTTCGCCGACCCAGCGGCCGGTGGTGGTGAAGACGGGGACCTCGTCGCGGTCGGCGTCGAACACGAGGACGTAGGTGCCGTAGCGCTCCAGCACCGTGGCTCCCAGGGTGGTGAGCAGCGCGGTGTCGAGGACGTCAATCGCGTGAACGCGCAGATGCGGGGGAGCGCCGGGGGAGCCGGGCTCCGTGACGGTGCCGGAGATGCGCAGGAGGTCGCCGAGCTGGGCCCGGTGCAGGATCAGCTCGGTGCCTGCGGGGGTTTCGGTGGTGCACGCGAAGACCTGCGCGCAGGAGTCCGGTTCGGTGGTGTCCAGGTGGTCGAGGAGGCGGATCAGGTCGAAGTGGGCGGCTGCGGGGTGGGGCCGGGTTCCGGGGCCGTGTCGAGGTATCCGTCGAGGGTGAGGGGGTTCATCGGGCGGCCTTCATGGTGGTGTGGCGGGGGCGGGGGGTGTGCTGGGCGCGGAGGAGTGCGTCTCGGTTCTGCTTCTGCTGGGCCGGGGTGAGGGGCCGGGGCTTGTGGTGGCGGCTGGACCAGTTCGGGTGGGCTGCGGGTTCGGGGTATGCGTGGTCCTGGTGGCTGATGCTCATGAGGGACCTCCGGGGGAGGAGTTCAGGAGTAGGGTCGCGGGGGTTGCGTTCTCGTGGCGGTGGGTGCGTGTTCTGAGCGAACCGGGGTGTGGTCACCGGTTTGCTCACCGCGGGAGTTCGTACGGGGTCACGACTCGGGGCGCGTCCGTGGTGAGGTGACCGAATCACCTCGGTGACGGTGCTGCCGGTCAGGCGTGGTTGCTCTCGTGCCGGCTCTTGGGCTGGGAGTCCGAGGCGAAGCGGCCCCGACGTGCCTCGACCGGGTTGGCTGCGATCCAGCTCTCTGCGCAGGCCTTGTGGACGGGTTCCTTGGCGTGGGAACGCATCGGCGTGGGCTGCTGACACAGTGCGCAGGGCTGGGCCTGCCACCGGTCGAAGTGCTGGCTGTCCCGCCAGTCGAGCAGCTCGCCGGGCGCGGGGATCAGGCCGGGCTCGACGGGCTGCTTCCTGTTGCGGGCTCGGGTCACGGCCGCAGGTGCGGCAGCTGCTGGAGGACCTGGTCGACGAGGTCCTCGGTCGGCCGCCAGGGCACGAGCTGTCCGCGCGCCGGAATCGGCAGGGCAAGGGCATGGACGTCGACGAGTTCCAGGTGCCACGCCCCGGGCTGCGCGAACTCGGTGCAGGGCGGGGCGCCATCCGGGTCCTGGTGACAACCGGTCAGCCGCGCGACCCCGATCACCGCGCCGGTCGTCAGCTCCCGGCTGCGGATCGCCCGGGCGACCATCGGCGCGCGCAGGGCGGGGCGGTCGACCTGGCGGCCTGCGTGCAGCAGCAGCCAGCCGCGCCACGACCAGGGCTGCGGGCGATTCTCGATGGTCTTGGACCCGGTCAGGATCGCGGTCGTCCAGGGCTGCTTGATGCTGATGCCCCGGATCCAGTCACCCTCGGGCAGGAGTGCAACGCTCATGCGGCTCGCCCCCACACGGTGGTGCCCGGGCGGCCGGCCCGGCGGCCGTTGATGGACGGCGTGGTCGCGTGCGCGGCCGTCGCGACGACTGCGCGGCCGGAGTGCTTCCCCGCGTAGAGCGCGGCGTCGGCCGCCCTCTGCAACGCGCTCAGGTCGCGGGTGCCCAGCACGTCCGGGGTCGCGGCGCCGACCGACGCGGCGACGTCGACCGTGCGGCCGTCGTCCAGGACGACCGGGGTGTGCAGCATCCGGACCAGCTGCTCCAGTCGCCGCTCGCGTCGGTCGGCGTTCAGCTCCAGAGTGACGGCGAACTCGTCGCCTCCGAGACGGCCGACTGCGGCGCGGGGGCCCGCCCAGGCGGAGAGCCGACTGCCGAACGCGGCGAGGACCGTGTCCCCGGCCGCGTGGCCCAGGGTGTCGTTCACGGACTTGAAATGGTCGGCGTCGACCATGACCACGGTGACGTCGTCGCCGTGGCGGGCGAGGAGGCGTCGGGCGCGGGCGGTGTAGGCGTCGCGGCGCAGCAGCCCGGTCAGCGGATCCTTGCGGGTGGCGGCGAGGCGCTTGTGCAGGGTGACGGCGTGGACCGCCCAGCCGGTCAGCGGCACGGCTGTGGTGATCAGGAGGGTGCGCGGGCCGATCCGGCCCGGTAAGCGTGCAGGGGCATTCATACTGAGGTCTCCCTCTCGTCTCATACACGGGTGGGGAACAGCTCGGGACCGCCGTTGCCTCGGCGGTCCCGGGCGTTTTGGTGTGCTGCTGGCGTCAGGTGTTGCGGTGGTGTGGCCGGGGATCGGCACCGGTGCGGGCGCGGGTCTCGGTGAGGATCGCCCTCTTGTCGGGGTGGTCTCGTACGACGCTGCTCAGGGCGTGCCACCACACATCCGCGTACCTCTGCCGCTCTTCCAGGTCCCGCAGTTTCTCGGTGAGCTGGTCGAGGCGGGCGGCGAGCGAGTCGCACAGGCACTGTGCGTCGGGGTCCTGGATCCGGGCCATGCAGCCCGGTGCGAGACAGAGCGCGCCGTCGGGGTCGGTGAACCACTGGCAGCCCGCGGGGACGGTGTCCGGTGTGGTCGGGGCCGGGTTCTCGCGGGTGTTGGTTGTCATCCGTAGATCGCTTCCATGGCCTGCGCTTCGAGGTCGGCGCGGCCCTCGGGGTCGTCCTCCAGGTCCCGGTCGTCTTCCGGGTGGTGGACGGTGCAGCGCACGTCCGGATCGGTCATCAGCTCGCCGGTCAGGGCGCGCAGGAGGTCGGTGACGTTGTAGGCCGGGACCCATGCAGGGCCCTCGCACTCGTCGTCGGCGGGGCAGCCGACCAAGACGTCGAAGCCGACGTCGCCCTCGCCGTCGATGTCGTTGCGCTGGGCGAGGATGATGCGGTCCGCTCCGAGGCGGATCTCCGCAACGCGGTCGCCGCCGGCGAGCTGCGAGCCGTCGCGCCAGCGCCACATCGGCAGGATCTCGGGGCCGAAGGTGCGACGGACCAGGAGCAGGTCGCCCAGGCCCTCGCTGTCGTCCCAGCCGAGCTCCGCGCGCCGGGCGTCGCTGAGCGGCTGGAGCAACTCCTCCAAGCGGTAGAGGTGCTCCGCGACAACGACGTGGTCGAACCCTTCGGCGGGCAGGCCGGGGAGGGCGGCGACCATCGCGGCGTGCTGCGCGCGGACGACCTGCTCGGGAACGCGCCGGTTCGCGGGCCGGCCTTCCTGGCGCTCCACGCACACGGAGACCGGGGTCGGGACGACCAGGGCGACGGTCGGAACGCCGTGGCGGCGGGCAGTCGCGATCAGGTCGGCCCGCACGGACTTCCCGGTGTTCGTCGCGTCGACGACCGTCGTCTTCCGGCGCGCGAGGCGGGCCTCCAGGACGACCTGGAGCGCGGACACCGCGTCCCCGGTCGATTCCTGGCAACCCGCGTCATCGCTCACGAACGCCCGGAACTTGTCGAGTTCGAGGACCTGCGTGGCGGGCCAGGTGGAGGCCCAGGTCGACTTGCCCGAACCGGCCGCGCCGATCAGGCAGACCAACGAGGGCTCGGGGATCGTCGTGTCGACGGGCAGTGCGTTCTCCAGGCGGAACGGTTTCATGGGGCATCTCCTTGCGGGCGAGGTGTGAGGGCGGTCCGGATGAGCCGCTGCCCGCCCCGGTCGGGCGGGGCGGGCAGCGACCGGGCGTCAGTCCTGGCGGTGTCCGGGTCAGACCATGGCGCGGTATTCGGCGGTCATGTCCGCGAGCTCGCGCAGCAGGCCCGCGGCGCGGGCGACGAACACCTGCTGCTCCAGCCGTGTGCCGCCGTCCAGCTCCACGTCGAGCGCCTGGTCGAGCAGCCCGGCTGCGGTGCCCAGGTCGTCGGCTCCCGAGATGCCGACCTGGTCGAGGCGCTCTTCGGCTTCGCGGAGCTGGTCGATGAGGTCGGACCCGGTCTCGGCGAGGGGCTCCTCGGTGAGGTGCGCGAGGTTCGTAGCGTGCTGGGCGATCAGCTCAGCGATCGAGGTGGGGGGCGTGGTCGCCGTCTGGGCGAGGTGGTCGAGAGCGCGTTGCAGGAGAGGCCGGTGGGCGGCGTACAGGGTGCGCCCGGCGGCGGTGATCGTCGCGTCGAGCTGCTCGATGCTGACGAAGGGCCACCAGTTGGCGTCCAGCGCGTCGCTGGCGCCGATGGCGGTCACCGTGGTGGGGAGCTGGTAGAGCGCGGAGGTCGAGGACACCCAGGCGTGGTCCGTGTTGCGCCACTCGTCGACCAGGTCGACGCCGAGGATCACCGGGGTGTGGTCGCGCAGGTCGACGCGCGTCTCCTCACGGAGCTCCCTGACGAGCGCGGCCGGAGCGGTCTCGCCCGGATCCACCATCCCGCCGGGGATGGCCTCCACCTCGATGTCGGACCGGGTGATCAGCAGGACGCGGCGCTCCTGGCCGTAGCCCGCGACGACGATCGGGTCAGCGGCCTGGTTCTCGGCCCACTTGCCGAGGTTCCTGCCGGTGTGGCCGGTGCGCCCGTGCGGGTTCAGCGGCCGGCCCTGCCCGTCGAGCTGGTAGGGGACGAGCGCGTCGGCCTGGCGGCGGTCCCAGTCGCGTACGTCGGTCGGGCTGGGTGCGGCTTCGGCCCAGTCGGGCATCTGGTGGGCCAGAGCTGCGGGGAGCAGGGCGGGGGGCGTGACGTCGGTGGGCGTGTACTGCGGCCAGCTCACCGACCACGCGCGCAGCATGTCGGGGACGGCCCGGACGGTCGCGGTGGTCTTGCTCATGTGGGTTCCTCCGTCAGTTGGGTCAGGCGGCGACGGTCGGCGCGGCATCGAGGCGGACGCCGCGCAGCGCGTCGAGGACGTACGGGCTGAGCCGGGTCTGGTGTTGGGCGGCGACGGTGAGCTCGACGGCGCGGGAGCGGGCGTAGTCGACCGCGTCCTGACTGAAGTCGGCGGCGGCGAGGGTCCGTTCGACGGTGCTGGTGGCCAGTTGCTCGGCCCAGCGCTGGGCGGCGGACTCGCGGCTGGCGTAGGCGGTCATGTCGGCCGCGGTCTGGGCCCACTCCCCGCGGCCGATGTCCCGGGTGCCGCACAGGCGCCAGTTCCTGCGCCGTTCGCGCATGCCCTCGGGGTCGGCGTCCCAGTCGGCGGCCCACCGGGCGGCCCGCTCGGGGGTCTGCTCGTGGATGACGTCGAGGACCTCCCGGCCGCCGGCACCGAGCGCGGGCCAGGGGTCGGTCTCCTCCAGTACGCGGATCTGGTGGGAGAGCAGCCGGTAGGAGAAGTGCTGGTGGCTCCAGTTCCCGGCATCGCCGACCGGCTCCACGATCCAGAGCCGCACCGGCCAGATGGCGGGCCAGATGCCGGTGTCCTCCAGGACCTCGCCCACCCGCTTGACCATGCGGAAGTACGAGAAGGGGCTCTCGTCGAACCACTTGGTGCGGCAGGGGTTGGGGTGGTCGACGACCTGGCCGACGGCGTCGGGGAGGCTGACCGGCGTTCCGGCCTGGCGGGACAGTAGTGCTCGTCGGTGCTTCGGACGGGTGCGGGTCACCGGCGGGCGCCGGGGCGGGTGGTGAGCCAGGTGGTGACGGCGGCCGCGCCGATCCCGATCACGCGGTGGAGGGCGGGGTCTGTTAACTGCACTATCTGGTTGATCTGGTCGCCTCGGGGGCCGTGTTTGGTGAGCATGCTGGGATGCATGAGACTCCTTCGCTTCATCGAGATCTGATTGACGGGCGGGTACGGCTGCCGCGGGTCGGGGCTGTGGTCGCGGGTACGACACCGTCGCTGCCGTGGCTGGTGGTCGACGCCGCCGACCGTGAGATCGAGCCGGTCAGCGCCTACCTGCGGGACCGGATGCTCGGCGACGCCAGTACGGCGACCTGCCGGAGCTACGGCTACGACCTGCTGCGGTGGCATCGGGTGCTTTGGGCCCTGGACGTGGGATGGGGACAGGTCACCGAGGCCGAGACCGCCGCCCTGGTGGGCTGGCTGCGGCATGCCCGCAACCCTCAGCGCGAACGACGGCGCCCCGGCAGCCACCCGGCCGGGTCCGTGAACCCGAAGACGGGCAAGCCCACCCTGCGGGCCGGATACGCGCCGTCGACGATCGCCCACAACCTGACGGTGGTCCACGGCTTCTACGCCTTCCACCAGCCCTTCGGCCGCGGCCCGGTGGTCAACCCAGTCCCGGAGAGCGCGGCCCGGCGGGCCGCGCTGGCCCACCGTTCGCCGTTGGAGGTCCGCCACCAGCACCGGCGGGCCCGGTTGCGGCCGAAGGTGCCGGTCCGGCATCCGCGGTCTATCCCCGATGACCAGTGGGACGGGCTGTTCGCACAGATGAAGTGCGTCCGGGACAAGGCACTGTTGTCGAGCTACCTCGCCTCCGCCTCGCGGGCGTCCGAGCTGCTGGGAGTCGGCCTCGGAGACATCGAGTGGACCAAGGGCCAGCTCTGGGTGATCTCCAAGGGCACTCGGGCCCGGCAGCCGGTCCCGACCTCCCCGGAGGGCTTGGCCTACCTGGCCGCTTACCTGGAGGAGGACGGGCTGCCGCCGGAGGGGGCGCCGGTCTGGCGGACCCGCCGGGGCGAGCCCCGCCCGCTGACCTACTGGGCGGCACGCCGCGTCTTCCAGCGAGCCTGCGAGGTGCTCGGGGCGAACTGGACCCTGCACGACCTGCGCCACACCGCCGCGAAGCGGATGGCCCGGGACCCGGAGCTGAAGCTGCACGAAGTACAGACGATCTTGCGCCACGCGCACATCAGCACCACCGAGCTCTACACGGCCGTCGGCCTGGACGACCTGCTGGACAAGCTCGGGGCCTACTACGCCCGGCCGGTTCAGCCGGTGTCGTGGCCGACCCAGTACGCCGCAGACGACATTGAGGCGGTGTTCGGTGCCGGGCAGTGAGGTCGGAAACAGCATGCGACTGAAGGGCCCGACGACGAACCGGGTCCGCCGCCATGACGCCGAGGCGCCTGTCCTGGACGGCATTTACACGCCGACCGCGATCCTCCCGGCTCCGCCTCCGCCGCCGTCCCGGCCGCCCCGCTCGTTGGGTGACTTCAGCACAGCGCCGGCGGAGGACATCGCTAGCATTGCGGCTGATCACTTTTCCCAGTCCGAGGCCCTGAAATGGAAGCAGCGAGGCCATATGCGGGCCTTCCTTGGCCACCTCGCCAGCTTCCCCGGAGACACGTGGCAGGAGCGATGGGCAGCCTCCGGCCACAACGAGGGACGGCCCGTCGGGGATGCCGCCGGAGACAACAGGCCCCTGCGCATGAAGCTGAACTGCGCGGCCGGCCAGGCGTTCGCCCTGCGACTGGTGCGTCCCACCCTGCTGGGCTTCCGCAGCAACCGCTTCTCCCACTACTCGCCCTGGTTCCGCGGCGTCGCCCAGGACCCCTTGCTGGAGGAGTTCTGCCGACGGGCCGACCAGCTGCCCATGAGCCAGGCACGCCGGACCCGGACCAAGTTCGACGTCTGCTGCGCGTTGACCGTCTTCGGCATCGACCTGAAGGACCTGACCCCCGAAGCCCTGCTGCACTACGCCGTCGAGTCCCGCAAGCACGAGCTGGCCGGGGATACGACCAGCTTCGCCGGCACCCTGGCCTGGCCGATCCTCCACGAGATGGGCCACTTCCCCGCGTCGGCACCCCGCAGCCTGCGCGGCGCCGTCACCCGTGGGCAGGTCTCCGTCGAGGAAGCCGTCGACCGCCACCAGCTGCACAACGGCGAGATGAGAGACCTGCTGGTCGAGTACATCCGCCGCCGCTCGGCGAACCTGGACTACTCGACCCTGCGAGGGCTGACAAACCTCCTGGTCAGGACCTTCTGGAAACAGATCGAGAAGATCAACCCCGACCAGAAGGACCTGAAGCTGACGGAGGAGACGTTCACGCAGTGGAAGGAATGGCTGATGGTCCTGCCCGACGGCAAGCCACGGCTTGACGTCGACGGGCCACTGATGGCCGTCCGCGCGCTCTACCTCGACCTGCAAAGCTGGGCCGCCGCCGAGCCGGAACGCTGGGCGAAGTGGGTCGCCCCCTGCCCGATCCGCGAC
The DNA here is from genome assembly GCF_041435495.1 of Streptomyces sp. NBC_01116. Taxonomy (NCBI): domain Bacteria; kingdom Bacillati; phylum Actinomycetota; class Actinomycetes; order Kitasatosporales; family Streptomycetaceae; genus Streptomyces; species Streptomyces sp. NBC_01116. The sequence continues at coordinate 57,153 of NZ_CP108645.1, read as the reverse complement.
GCCGACCTGCGATGGTTCCAGGTCCGCCGACGCCGCCTGCAAGAACGCATGGCCAACCGCACCCGCGACCGCCAGCCCCTCCTGCCGATCCTCTCCAAGTACGTCAACGACAGATGGCACCGCCTGCGGACCCTGCTGGACGCTGCCCTCACGGTCGAGATCGGCGAGGAGTTCGCTGCCGAGGGCGTCACCTGGCTGCGCGTCTCGACCAAGGACCAGCGGCACAACCGCCCGCCGGTCCGCGCGGTCAACCGCGCCACCGGCGAACTGGTCCACGTCTCGCGGGACGAGGGTTATGCCTTCTGGCAGTGGGCCATCGTGGAGACCTTGCGGCTGGCGGGCCTGCGGGCCGAGGAGCTGATCGAGCTGACGCATCTCAGCGTCCGGCAGTACCAGCGGCCGAACGGCGAGGTCGTGGCTCTGCTTGTTGTCACTCCCTCGAAGAGCGACCGCGAACGGATCATCCCCATGTCCGCCGAGCTCTTCCACGTGGTCGCCCAGGTCATCCGGCGCCACCGCAACGAACACGGCACCGTCCCGGTCTGCGTCCGCTACGACAACCACGAGAGGACCTGGAGCGAACCGCTGCCCTACCTGTTCCAGAACTTCCACGGCGGCACTCAGCGCGGCATGGCCAGCATCACCGTCTGGCGCCTGATCGGCAGAGCATGCGACGAACTCGCACTGAAACACCCGCAGTTCAAGGACATCAGGTTCGCACCCCACGACTTCCGAAGGCTCTTCGCCACCGAGCTGGTCAACAACGGCCTGCCGATCCACATCGGCGCCGCTCTGCTCGGCCACCTAGATATCCGAACCACCCGCGGCTACGTCGCGGTCTTCAACGAGGACGTGATCAGCAACTACCACCAGTTCCTCGCCCGGCGCCGGGCCGAACGGCCGAAGGAGGAGTACCGGGACCCCACCCCGGAGGAGTGGACCGACTTCCAGGAGCACTTCGACAAGCGCCGCATCGAACTCGGCTCCTGCGGCCGACCCTACGGAACCCCCTGCGCACACGAGCACGCCTGCATCCGCTGCCCAATGCTCAGCATCAACCCCAAGATGCTGCCCCGCCTCAACGAGATCGAGGAGGACCTCCTGGCCCGCCGCAAGCGGGCCCTCGCCGAGGACTGGCAGGGCGAGATCAAAGAAATCGAATTGACGCTCAACTTCCTCCGCAGCAAACGCGAGCAGACCAGCCGCTTCCAGCGAGTCGAAACCGTTGACCTGGGACTTCCTCATCCCCGGCCCCCTCTCACAGAGCAGTGATCAGCAACGCGGAGACCAGCAGAGCGGTCTGATGCAGGGCCTGATCGGTCAAATACATGCCGTTCATCCCGCCCGCCTTGAGCTCCGCGAAGCCCTTCGACCCGCAGTGCTCCAGGAGCCACCTGACTGGCCACCGGCGATCGAAGAACGCATGCGTGACCGCCGAGACGGCGAACCCGGCCACCAGGCCGGGACATGAGAGCTCCAGCGGCAGAACGGCCCACACCAGAGCCACCAGCGCGATCATGACCAGGTGGTACTGGGCCACGTGAGCCAAGCACGCACCCCAGCCCCTCCGAGGGCTCACGCCGTCGGCGACATCCGTCGCCGACGGCGCACCCTTGTCCGCAGCCTGTCGGTCGGTCTGACCGATTACGTGATCCGCCAGGTTGTGCCCGACCGCGAGGACCGCCCACACCGCCCCGAACGTCGCCAGCGTCGCGACCTGTTCGATGCTCGTCACCGGGCACCCCCGACCACCACAGGCACGAGGCCGACCTGTCCGACCCGGCGCATACGCTGTCGCGTCGGAACTGAGATCTCGGAGCTGGAGGCGACATGTCGTTGACGTGGCTGGAGACGGAGGGCGGCCCGTTCATCGTGGTTCCACGCACCGCGCTGTCGCACTGGTCGGGAACGGAGGGCGACTACGACCGGGCCTGCGAGGTCATGGACCTCGTTGGCGTCCTCGAACTGCCGGACGGAGCCGAGGCGCTCGTCCTCGGGTACGAACCGCTCTCCACCGCCTACCTTCCCGAGCACCGAGTGCTCGTCCGCTGGTGCTACGCGGAGAGCGAGGAGGGCGTCGCTGAGATCATCCTGGCTGGGATTCCCACCGCCGAGTGGGACGCAGGACCCGTGCTGAGCACCACTGGCGAGCTGGTCATGTTCGACGCCGCCTACTTCGGCACTGAGGTCGGGACACTCACAGACAGCACCGTTCTCGAACTCGGCGCCGGCCGCTACCGGGTGGACTCGGCAAGCATCGAACCCGACCAGCTGACGTCCTTTCGCGTCCACCGATTCGTTGAGCTGACCTGACCCGACGTTGGTGCAGAGAACGTCCAGCTCCATCCACGCGCTGCCCGGCCCGTTCACCTCCCGGGTGAGCGCGCCCTTGTCGTCCATGCGGACCGCCTGGCAGTGCTCGATGTAGCCGGTCTTCTTGGTCATCTTCGCCAGCCACAGCAGCAGCGCGCCGCGGTCGATCGCGGCGTGCGTACCGGCGTTGATGGCCGCACCGGCGAGCAGGGCGGCCGGGGTGATCCGGTAGCCGAACGCCCGGGTGATGCCGATCGTCGCGGCCAGCTGCACGGCGGTGTAGGAGGCGACGTGGCAGGCGACGGCACGCCTGCCGAGGGTGCTGGTGGTCATGGTCGGCCGGGTGGAGTTCGGGGTGGCTGGGGTGCCGTCGGCGTGGACCAGGGCGGTGCCGTACTTCCGCTTCCGGGAGGCCGTCTTCGAGCCCTGCGCCCAGTGGTCACAGGCCGGATGCAGCTCGCCGAAGGTCGCTAGGAGAGTGCCGAAGAGGGCCAGGCGCTCGGTGGTGAGGCGGTGGGGCATGCTGGTAGGTCTCCTGATCTCGGATTCGGGTGATGGGAGCGGGGGCGGCCGGCTCTTTGCCGATGCTGCGGTCGGCCCCGTGTGCGGCTTCCGCCCCGGCCTGTGCGGCCGGGGCGGAAGCCGTTTCAGAACGGCGGTCCGTCCGACCGGTCCGGGATGGGCAGGAGCCGGATGTGGAGCTCGGGCCGCTCGGACCAGCAGCCGCACGCCTCCATCTCCGGGAACGGCCCGCCGGTCCACCAGCCGCCCGCGCCCCGGCAGTCGGGGCAGGAGCGGCGGGCGGCGGGGGTGAGGTGGATGCGGTGCCGGTCGGCGTACAGCCGCCAGCAGTTGGCCTTGAGGATGACGGCGGCCGCGGCGAGCGTGACGGGCACGGCGGCCGCGACCAAAAAAGCGGTCCGGGCGCGCACGGTCAGGGCCGGCCGAAGGGCTGGACGGTGAAGCGGGTGCCCTGCCCGTCGCTGGTGGGCGTCGCGGTGAGGAAGCCCGGTTCGGCCTGCGTGAGGGACTCCAGCAGCGCCTTGATCCAGGGGGTGGAGCGCTGAAGGTCGACGCGCAGCGCGTTGAAGTCGGAGAGGTGCACCAGGCGCGGGCTGGTGCCGTAGCGGTGGCGCCACAGCCGGGAGCGGACCAGTTCGACGGCCTCGGGGTCCTCGGGCCGGGCAGGCACACCACGCGGCATCGCCCGGCAGGCCGAGGCGTGCGTGTTGGCGGCCTTGGCGGCCTCCGCCTCCGACATCGGGCTGTCCGCGGTGCTCTCGCCCACGCGGTAGGTGCAGCCCAGGCAGGCGGCGGCGTAGTACGCGGTGCCCCGGTCGGCGTCGGCGGTGTAGACGACAACGGTCGCGCCCTCCAGCGCCCGGTAGCGCTGGGAGACGAGCGTTCCCTCCGGCGCCCAGGTCTCGGGGGCGGGAACGGGCGGGGAGGCGGGGACGGGGAGGGTGCGGGTGAACAGAGCCATGGTGATCTCCTTCGAGGGTTCGTTGATCAGGCGGCGAGCCGGTGCGTGACCGGCGCGGCGGTGAGGACGTAGGTACCGGGGGTCGGCTCGTATCCCTGGGCGCAGGGGTCACAGGAGCCCACGGTGTGCAAGGGGAGGCAGTCGCGACCTGGACGGGATCGCTCACCGTGCCGTCTCCGTCTGCGGGGTGATGAGCAGGCAGTTCGCGCGCGTCTCGATGCGGTCGACGTACTCGTCCAGGTCGAGGTCCTCGTTCGTGGAGAGGTCCTCGGCCGGGCGGGTCCAGTCGGTCAGGTCGGCGACCTCGCGGGCGGCGCGCAGGGCATCGTCCTCGGAGGGAAAAGCGGCCAGCACCCGCCCGGAGTGGTGGCCGAGCCGCCACGGGTTGGCCGCCCCGTCGCCTTCCTCGCGGTGCTCGACGGGCAGTTCGTAGACGTGCAGCCCGGGCACCGGCTCCACGGCCATCAGCGAGATCGTGATCGTGGCGCCCGCCCCGTTGAGCGCAATCTCGTACGGGGCGGCCGGAAGCGGGCAGGGGTCCGGGTCCACCTCGGGGTGCGTGAAGCGCACCGGCATGCCCAGGGCGCGGGCGTAGCGGATCTCGGAGCGGGTCGAGTCCCCGACGTAGTCGCCGACGACCAGGACCTCGTCGGCGAGGCGGATCCTCGCCCGGTGCAGCTCGCCCAGGTCGGCCTTGAGGCGTTCGGCCCGGGCGGGGTCGGCCCACAGGGGGTGGGGGTTCTCGAGGTCGCAGGCGGGCTTGACGACGATCCGCCCCGCGAAAGTCTCGCGCAGCTCCGCCTCGTTCATCTGCGCCATGAAGCGGGTGGAGCCGCAGATGGCGACGATGACCGGGATACCGAGGTCCCGCTTCGCAGCGGAGAGACGGTGTTCAGGGGTGCGCAACGGCAGGTGAGACATGGGGTGCTCCGTATGTGTTGGTCGCAGCGCGCGAGCGCGGCGACGGGCTGATCGGTCAGGGCCGGGGCCGGTCGGTGTCGGCCTCGGCGTGCCGCTCCTGGCGCTGGTCCACGGCCAGAGGGGCGGCCAGGGGCCGTCGAGCCGCCGTTCGGCGAGCGGGCTGGCCGGTCCTACGCACGGCCCCACCCGGGGCGGCGAAAGCGGAAGCGCTGAATGCCGGGCGGCCAGGCCGGCGGCTCGGCGGCATGTCGGCCAGCCCGCTCAGCGTTCCGGGCAGGGTCTCGGACGTAGGCAGCGAAGATGCCGATGCACTGGCCTGGCAGACTCGCTCGTATGCCCGAACAACTCGCCGGCGACGCAGCGCCGAACGATCCGATGCACGAGTACCTGACGCTGTACCCCGAGGTCGTCCAGGCGGGATCCTTGCAGAATGCCCTGCAAGTGGTGGCCGATCGTGCAGGCTACGGTCTTGCCGTCGAGCTGACATCCTCACCAGGCTGGCGCCAGGTGGCCGCACGGGTGGAAGCCGACGGCCACTCGGCGAATGTGCTGATGGCACAGAGCGAGCGCAGCTTCGTCGTCGACTGCTGGACCAACCGTGTCCGCATGGCCACCGGCAGCACCCCGGACTTGTCCGCGGTTGTCGGGGCGTTGCATTCGTGGCTGCAGGAACCCGGGGTCCGGGGACTCGTCGCCCAGTGGCCTTTCCTGCGGACCTGGGAGCTGGCCGAGGCCCATGAGCGTGGAGAGGCTGTTGCAGTGCGATGGCGCCAGCTACGCGAGGCCGCCGCGCGCAGGCCGGACACTGCGCTCCACGAGCTCGTCGAGGCCGCCTTCGAACAGCAGCGGCTTCGAGTCCTGTCGCCAGGGCGGAGCATGTACTGGGTCACTTTCAGCCGCCGGGCCGCGCCGCCCACCTGCCATGACCTGCCGGCGGCCATGCCGCTCAGAAATGGCGGCTACCAGGTGCGATTCCCCGACGGACGGCTGCAAGAGCTGGACAGTGCGGCAGAGGCCGTCGCGGCCATCATCGCGGGACTTCCGGACGATGCTGTCTCACGGCCTTGAAGTACAGCACCGCGTCCGCCAGCTCGAACAACTCGTCGCGCCGAGCGGTCAGGCACTCGTAGAAGTCTCCCCGGAAGCGTGACGCTTCCGCGAACGCTTCCCGCCGGACATTGTGGTGCAGCAGACGCACCCTCGCGGCCTTCGTCGTGGTCACGTGTACTCCTTGGTCGGAGCACATGATCACGCGAAGGCCGCCCCCCACGTCCGGCGAATCCCCAGGCGAGCGAACTCGTTCGAGACACCGTTCGACTTTGTGGCACCATGTGCGGCATGACGACCAACCGAAAGGTCCATGCCGCGTAGACGGCCAGGACGCATCCGGGCCGGGCGCCCGGACCGGCGGCAGTCACAGCGCTCAAGGCCAGCCATTGACCGCCTCTCCTCGCGAGCGCTGTCCGAGATCGTGCGCCTTGAATACAGCCGGAACTACCTCCAACCGGGGGACATCAGTGCGGCATTGCGCCTGTGGAAGGACTACGTTCACAGGCCCGCGCGCGAGCTCTGGCACGACGACGAGTTCGGCAACGTGCACTGGTACTGCTGCGGCAACCCTCTCGAAGGCCGTGCCCTACTCGACGGCGTGATCCGAGCAATGTCGCCTCGCGGAGCCCGCGAGCTCCGCAAGATCATCGAAGAGCTCGACGCCTTCATGGGCCCGCCCGACCCAGCCGGAGACCGCCGAAGATAAAGAACAAGCTGAGCCAGCGTCGGGATCCGCTTGGGTCCGGCCAGGTCGACCCGGAGCAGGAAGCCCCGGGTGGGGTGGCGGCACGACCACTGCGGGCGGGTGCCGCACAGTCGGCACCGCAGGATCGCGACCGGGCCCCGGTTGTCACCGGGGCTCAGCCCCATATCCCGCAGAGCACGCCGCGTGACGAGGCCCTCGGGCACGGTGCTGCGGTCGTACTCGGGCAGCATCGCGTCGCTGCGTGGCACCCGCGTCACCTCGCTGCGGCGGGTGCGCGGCATCACCGGCTCCAGGTACCGGGAAGCCGGCCGGGGCGCTGCGGGTAGCGGGTTCCGGGGCGCTGCGGGCGGGGCCGTCCGATCCGGCGACGCGGGCGGGGGATGAGCACGAAGAGCCTCCAGAGAGATCGATGTGGTGCGGGCGGGCGGTGACGTGGCCACCGAAGGCCCGGGACGGCCGGGCCAAGTACCGGCGGCCGCCCCGGGCGTTCAGTGGCCCGCAGTGCGCGCGGCAGGCAGCTGGGGCAGGACCCGGAAGCGGGGCGCCCGTGGGAGCGCGCGGTGATGTGACCAGCGGTCAGGGCGCTTCGTCGCCGGTCTCGTCCGGTCGGCAACCCAGAGCGACCTTCGAGGCCTTCCCGTCCTTGACCCGGTGGATCTGCCCCTTCTTCTCCAGCTTGTTCAGCACGTTGGCGAAGGTCGACTCCAGTACCCCGCTGGCGGCCAGCAGTTGGCCGCGCTCGACGTAGTCGATGTCGTCGGAGGTGATCTCGTCGCCCTCGTCGAGCATGCTCACGTACAAGGGGTCGGACTCGTCGCGGAGTGCGGCCAGGACCTTCTCCTCCGACGTCCGCTCCCTGGGCTTCGGGAGGTCGATGCCGGGGAACGAGGTCCCCGCCTCGCCCGTCCCGCCTTCGCCGTCCTTCTCCTCGAAGCCGGGGATCGGGGTCTGGGCCAGCTCCTCCATGTACGCCTCGTCGCCCCACCAGGGCACATCCACCGGGGCGGTGAGGTTCTCGGGCCGGATGTGCTCGGTGCCGTCCTCCAGGTTGTCGATCCGCATCATGCCCGCGCGGCCGCCCGGTGCGGCGACGTAGCCGAGACCGAAGGTGCGGCGCGGGTCGGACTCCTCGACGGTCGGGTCGTAGACCAGCGAGTCGTCCTCCTCCGCCCACACCGCCGGGATCAGGGAGGGGTCCAGGCCTTCGAAGCCCGGCGGGAGATCGCCGAGGTTCACCTGGTCGCTGTCGGTGCGCAGGATGATCCAGGTCCCGCCGGCCAGGAGGTTCGCCCGGATCGCCTGCTCGCTGCCGAGCTGGTCGAGGTTGACGGTCTGGTTGATCAGGACCCAGGGCATGCCCAGGGAGCGGGTCAGGGAGGCACCGTCCTTGACGATCTTCACGGCCTCCTTGCGGTTCGGTGCTCCCGGGGCCAGCATCTGAGCGGCTTCGTCCAGGATGGTGGCGCAGTACGGCCGCATCGCGGTGGGGACGAAGTTCTTCAGCTCCAGGCGGGCGGCCTCCTCGATCCGGTGCTGGAGGACCCACCAGGACAGCCGCATGGCCCCGAAAGCACCGAGGTTCGTCAGGCCGCTGTAGGCGGCCATCTTCGGGATCGCGGGGTTGCTGGCGCCCTTCGGGTCGCCGTAGATCTGGGCCATCCTGTTCGCGTGGTACGCGAGGCTGATCATCTGGGCGGTGCCGCCCTTGCCGGAGCCGGTCGTACCGGCGATCACGACGTGGAGGGCGCCGAGCTTCGGGTCGAACAGCTGGATCCGTGCGGGGAATCCGGAGGCGATCTTCCCGATGTTGACCCAGCCGCCGGGGGTGGCGATCAGGGAGTCCAGGCCGGGGAAGTCGTGGCCCGCCTCCAGCGGGTTGTGGTCCATGACGCGGATGATCGCGCGCCGAGGGTCGCGGCGTCCCGGCTCGTAGGAGACGAGGTCGATGGACCGGCGCAGCGCCCCGGCGAGCTCCCCGAGGTTGACGACGCGGGGGAGTGCGTCGAGGTCGTCGTCGGCGACGACGCGCGCCACCTGGCCGCCGGTGTTCACGTCCGCGCCGACCTCTTCCAGGTGGGTCTTCGGGAGGATCCGCGCCCTCACCCGCTTCCAGGCCCCTTCGAGGGTGGAGGGGTCGAGCTCGGCGCGCTGGGTGTACCAGACGGTGATGAGGGCCTCTCCGGAGTGCGTGCCGAACTTCAGGTTGATGTGGTCGACGGAGCGGCCGAAGAGGCTGGAGACGGACTCCTTGGAGACGTTCACGGAGTCGCCCAGGGCGGCGGTGATCCGCCCCTCCCAGCGGTCGGGGTAGATGACGACGTCGGAGAGGACCTGGTTGCGGTGGCGTCCCGTCTTCGGGTCGCTGATGACACGGCCCCAGGCCGCGATCATCTTGTCGGCGAGCGACACCGGGGCGGGGGCACCGCCGTTCGCCGGGCCGGATACGGCCGGTGCCGCCTGCCCCTGGACCGTGACCGTGTGGTGGCCGAAGACGCGGCGCAGGCGCCATCCGGTGAAGCCGACCGCGGCCCACCACCCCAGCGACAGGATCCCGGGAACGGTCACTGGATCCAGGAACCCGGCCATCAGTGCTTCGGACGCGTCGGCGCCGCCCAGCTGCCCCAGGGCCAGGCTCATCCCGGTGGTGATCGTGGAGATCCCCAGGGTGTCGCGGTGCGCCCGCGCGATGTCGATCCCGGGGAGCTGGGAGGCCCAGCGGCCGAGCCGGTTCATGTAGTTGGCGCCGGTGAACGTGGCACCGGCCAGGAACCCGGCTCCGGCGTAGGCCGCGGCGCTCGGGTCGAGGAGGGGGGCGAGGAGGCCCACCCCGACGGGGAGAGCGATCTGGAGTGCTGCGGCGGCCCGCTCCGCCGGCTCCGCGTTCGGCACCGTCCTGGTGAGGGTGGGCGTGGACATGAGGGAGTCTCCTGTCTGAGTTCTGGGTGGTGCACAGGGGCGCGGCCGGCCCGGAGTGATGTGGTCCCCGGGCCGGCCGCGCCGGTGGTGGGTGGTGCTATTCCTGCTCGAACCAGTCGCGTGAGACCTTCTCCAGGCCGTCGACGTCGGAGCGGTCGTACGCTTCCTGGAACCCGGCGTGGGTGGTGCGGGCCTGGTCACCGGCTGCTTTCGCGGCCTTCGCGGTGTCGGCGGTCCGCGATGCGTAGGTGATCGCGCCGTCCGACACCCCGCGGATGATCTTCGCGAGTTCCTGGCACTCGGACAGGGAGTCGCGGTCGACGCTCTTGGCTCCGAGCGCGTCCGCGTCGGAGGCGGTGTCGTCGGCGAGCTCCTTGATGTTCTCCGCGGCCTTCTTGACGCCCTCGGCGTTTCTGGCCAGGGCCTTCTCCTTGGCTTCGGTCTTCCGGACGAGGGCCTTGTACGTCAGTTCCGCCATGATCGGCTCTCCTTCTGGTCCTACGCGGCGGTCGCGTAGGAGCCCTTGTCGTTGTAGAACCGGAGCTCGGCGGGCTTCGTCTCGTCGCTGTCCACCACGGCCTTGTACAGCGGCGCGTACCGGGTACCGATGTTGGTCAGGACGACCCGGCACATCTCCGCCGCGCGCTGCGCGCGCTTGCGGAGCTCGGCGGCCTCCGTCGCCTGGGCCTTCGCGCTGTCGGCGAGCCGCGACAGCTTCGCGGCGAGCTTCTCCCCGCCCTTGACGGCCTTCGCCTGCTCGGCGAGCTGCTGGCAGTCCCTCGACTCGTCCTCCGCGGCGGCCTCCAGCGACTTGCACGCGTCGGCCACCTTCACGAGGTGGTTCTCCTTGGCCTCCAGCTTCCGTTCGTACTGCTTGAAGTTCCGCAGCTCCTTCCGGCTGACCGCCCCGGCTGCGCCGTCCGTGCCCAGGGTCAGCGTGTTGGGGTCGATCTCCTTGACCAGGAGGGGCTTCACGTCGGTGCTCATGCCGTCGTCCTTCTCATCCGGCGGGGCGATGACGAGCGTCTGACCATCGGGTCCGGCGACCTTCGTCCCCTGCTGCTGCGGGTCGTCCTTCTTCGGGTCCTGCTGCTTCGCCTTGTGCTGGTCGTGGGCCTTGTCGAGTCGGGCGTGCTCCTTGCCGTTCTCCTCGCGCTTGTCCTGGTAGCCGTCCTTCGCGCCCTTCGCGTACGCCTGCACGTGGTCGACCACGTTCCGGACCGCGGAGCCGTCGCCGTGCCCCGTCTCCCGCGACCGCTGCAGCGGCGTCCGGCTCTCCGTACCGGTCGAGCTACCGCCGGCGGGACCGCCGCCGTTGGCGCCCGTGCCGGACTTGCCGGTGCCGCCGCTGGAGCCGGACTTACCGCCGCTCCCCGCAGAGCCCGAACCCGGGCTACTGCCGCCGCGCTTCTCCAGGTCGGCCTTCGGGCTCTGGTCCTTGCCGTCCTTGGTCTTCGAGTCGGGGGAGCGACCGCCGGATGAGCCGCCCGATCCCGATCCGCCGCCGGTTCCGGAAGCCCCGGACTTTCCGTTCCCCCCGGACTTTCCGTTGCCGCCATCCTTTCCGCTGGCTCCGGAATTCCCCGCAGAACCGCCCCCCTTTCCCTTACCCGCCGATTCCTCCGGCTTTTGAGCACCAGAATTCCTGGGCGAAGCACCGCCGGAATTCTTGGGCGAAGGACCGCCGGAATTACCGCCAGATCCGCGCCCCTTTCCGGATTCACCGCCACCGTTCGAACCGGAAGAGCCACGACCGCCGGAGCCGTTGCCACTATTGGATCCGACAGAGCCCCGCCCTCCACTTCCGGATCCGGCACCGCTTCCGCCACGCCCGGCACCTACGGGGCCGCTTCCGCCGGAATTCCTACCCGAACCACCAGTGTTTTTCCCGGTAGATACCTGACCTCCGCCTCTGGTCCCTCCGGAACTGCTTCGGGTGGGCATTCCGGAGGACTTCATGACCGTGGTGGTCCGGGTTTCCTTCACCTGATGTGCGGCAGCCTGCGCCTTTGCCACGTCGAGCCGCTTGTTGGCCGCTCCGCCGCCTTTCGCCCAACGGGTGGCCCCTGCGCGAAGCAGCGTTTTGATCACGCCCTCCTTGTGCCGGGCGCCGGCTGCGTCGGAGTCGGCGCCGACGAGGTCCTCCGGTGCCTTGACCGCGGCGCTGGTGTAGCCGGGGGAGGAGCGGTCCACCGCGCCGTCGGGGTCTGCCTTCGCGGCCGGGTCGTCACCCTCAGGCCGGGCCCCGGCCCCGGGCGCGGTAACGGGCCGGGCCGGTTCCACCGCGGCCATCAGGGCGGCCATGATGCCGGTGTCTCCGGCCGGTGCCGGGACGCTGCCGGCGGCGGCCGGGGCGGGCAGATCAGGGGGCCCGGCGGGGAGCGGGGGCGCCGTGTCGGTCGCCATCTCTTCCTCACATTCTGTGATCATTGATGGTTCCTCACTCCTTACCTCCCAGCGGAGAACAGCCGTTCAAAGGCCCTCAGGGGTATGGTTGCGGCTTTCTCCGCCAGGAAGGAAGGAGTAATGAATCACCGTGAGTGACTAGGCGTCGGCCTTCTTGCCCTTGCGTGCGAACACCGCGAGGGCAAGGGCGCCGCCGGCGACGAGACCGAGCAGGGCGGGGGAGTTGACCCCGCCGCCGCCCCCCGCGTCCCCTTCGCCGCTCGTGTCGCGGGCACTGCTGGCAGCCGCCATGCCGGAGCCGTCGGTCTCGTACTGCCGCTTGCAGTCCGCCACGACCGCGCTCTTCGACGGGGTGCCGTACTTCTTGTGGACCACGGCGAAGGTGTCCTTCACGCACTGGTCCAGGGCCGCCTGGACCTTGGCGGCGGAGCTGGACGCGGCCTCCATGTCGGCGACCGCCTTGTCGTTCCGGATCTTCATTTCCTCCAGCTCCAGTCGCTTCATCTGGAGCTGGAGCGCGGCCGCCTCCTTCTCGTCCTTTGCGACAGCGGCGCAATGAGCCTGGAACCAGATGGCGCCGCTGCCGACGATCGCGACCGAGACCACCGCGACCGCGACCTTTCCACGGCGAGTCAGACCGGCCTTCTTGCGATTCTCCACCGGGGTGCCGTACGGCCCTTCATCGGCATACGGAGAGGTGTCCGGATTACTGTTTCCGAAGTTCATTCCGGCCGCCATTCCGGCCTGAATTCCTTCGAAAGCTCTCTCTTCTTCCGGTGTCATTTCAGTCTCCGTTCTTTCGTGCCATGTCAGAGGCTGCGGAAATCGTAGCCTCCACACCCCGGAAGGTGTTGTGGGAGAGGTCGTTCCATTCCCAGAACCGCATAGTCACGCCTTGGCGGGACAGCTGGCTCTGGAGGTAATTCACGGCCTTTCCACGGTCGATCGCGGTCACATGCCCGGTGGATTCCAGAAAGGTCTGGGCACCTCTAATGCACATGCGTCCGGTGGGGGAGAAATCGAAGGCCTGGCACCAGCCATAGCGGGTGAGGACCTCGATCACCTGGGTCAGGTGGAACGACGGCTTCAACGGGCGCGGCTCCTGCCAGAGCCCCAGGTCAGCCATAGCGGACCGGACACTGCGGGGGATCATCCGCTGTCCCCAGGTCGGGGGCTCGGGTGCCCAGATCTCCAGGGCCTGCGGGATCACGGCGGGCGGTGCTGGCGGGGACTCCGGCGGGGCCGTCGTGCGGGTGAAGCGCCCCGACGCCGGGGCGGCCCCGCTCGTCGTGGGTGCCATGTGCGCTCCTTCCGTACTTCGGTGGGGGAAGCCGAAAGCCCCGCTCAACGGGGCCTTCGCGCCTGATCGGTTCGGGCGGCGGTGTCCGTACGCGGATCGGGCACCTTCGTCTGCCACCAGGACTTCGTCAGAGGTGCTGGTGGCAGGTGAAGAAGCCGGATCCCGGGGACGTGCGGAAGTACCCCGGGGACGGGACGGATCTGCTGTACTCGGTGGCGGTGAGGGCCAGCCCGGTTGCTGCGGGCTGGCCCTCACTGGTGCCCCGGATTGTTGCGAAATTGCTGGTCAGCGGCGCTTCCGGGGCCGCAGGCGGGGGTGGCACCACCAGCAGTCGGGGCCGTGGTCGTGCAGTGTGCGGGAGTGGACCAGGCCGAACGGGGTGGCCACGATCAACGCGATGGTGATCAGCACGAAGATCATGCCGATCACGTACTCCAGGTTGCTCATAGGTTCCTCTCATCTCGTGGTGTCAGGTGAGGTACTTGTCCGCGTCTTCGGGCCGCAGCAGGCCTGCCTTCGAGAGCAGCCGGATGGCGCGGTCCTGGTTGACGGAGAGGGTTGTACGGACGCGACTGATGTTGACGAAGCCGTCCGGCTCGCGGGCCAGGGTCTGTACGAGCGGGAGCAGTTCGCCGTCGGTACGGGCGGGGGTCGCCGTACCGGTACGCCCGCCGGTGGTGCTCGCGGTGGTACGCGGGCGGCTGCCCGCCGTACCGGTACGGGCGGTCGGGACACCGTCGGCCGGCGTCGTGCGGGCGGTGACCGTACCGGTACGGGTACGGCCCTTGTACGCGGCGGCGCTGGTACGTCCCGAGCGGTCCGTACCAGTGCGCGCCGCCCCGTTCCGGGTGCCCTGTACGCCGCTTGTACGGTCGCCGTACGCGCTGGTCACACCCGCATTCGCCCCGCCGGGGCCGGTGTGGTGCGAGGTGCCGTCCACAGGTTCCGTACCAGCTGCGCCGTGGGCGGTGCGAGCAGTCGCTGTACCGGTCGCCCCGTTGTACAAGTCCGTACCGGCGCGGCTTGTACGGGCGTCCGGCGAAGCGGCATGCCCGTCTGTCCAGGCGTCCGTACCGGTACGCCGGTCCGTCCCAGCAGCCGCGTCCGTACCAGCCTCTGCTGCTGTACCGGTACGGCCGCCCGTCGCGGTCGCCGCGTCCGTACCACCGTGTCCGTCCGTACCGGTGTCGTCGTGCATGAGCGCGTGGACGCGCCAGATGACGGCGACGAAGATCAGTACGACGAACGTCGTCAGCTGCCACGGGGCCGACTCGCCCTCTGGTACGAGGTGGGCCTGCTCCGAGAGGTGGTACACGACGTTGGCCGACGCCATGAGGACGAGCGCCGCCGGGATGTCCCGCTTGGCGCGGAACGCCGTGACGCAGTAGACGTCGATGCTGACCGGCAGCAGCGGCGCGACGTACTCGCTGATGCCGACCATGCGGGCCAGCTCGTACTCACCGGAGGCGGCGAGGCCGACGCCGGCGGCGAGCGCGACCCACGGGGCGCCCTTCCACGCCTTCGCGCTGAAGTTCTGCTGCCAGCCACGCCGGCGGGAGCTGGCCTTCTGCGCCTCGCGGGCTTCCTCCAGCATCCGGCGGGCGCGGGACTGATCGGCCTCGGCCCGGTCGGTGATGCCCTTGGCCTTACGCTCGGCTTCCGCGGTGATGCGGGCGGCCTCGGTCTGGGCGGCCGCCCGCAGCTGCACGGCGACGGTCTTGGCCTCGTCGCGCAGGCGCTCGCGCTGCTTGTCGCACGCTGCCTTGAGCCCCGCGAGTTCACCGGCCAGTGCCGTGCGCTTCTCGGCGGCCGCGGTGTCGAACTGGTCGGTGAGCTCGCGCAGCTTCTCGCGCAGTTCAGTGCGGGCGGCCTCCACCTCGGTGTGCGCGGCGGCCACGTGGGCATCGGCCTCGCGGCGTCGCTCATCGGCCGCCGCGACGGCACCGGTGTAGAGCTGCTCCGCCTCGGCCCGGCGGCCGTCGTACTGCTCGGCCGCCGTCGCCGCGAGCCGGGCGAACCGCTCGCGGGCCTGCTCGACCTCCCGCTGCGCCGCGGCGACCAGCTCGTCGGCCTGCTCCTGAGCGCGGGCCAGAATCGCACCGGCGTCGGTGCGGCGCTGGTCGACCAGCGCGCTGATCTCGGCGAGGTCGGCCTGCGCCAGGCGCCGCAGCTCGGAAACCGCCGTCGCGGTCGCCTCGCGTTCCGTGGCGGCCAGCTCGGCGAGCTCGCCGACCTGAGTACGGGCCTCGCTCACCAACTGCTCAGCACGGGTCTGCGCCTGAGCCAGCAGCCGGTCGGCCTCGCCGCGCGCTGCCTCCAGGTCGGCCTGCGCAGCCGCTCGCTGGATGGATACGTCCCTGCCCGCGTTGACGAGGGTGTCGTCGGCGCGGGTCTGCGCCTCGGCCATCATCACGGTGACCTGCTCGTGCGTGTCGTTGATGGTGCGCGCGGCCGCGCTCTCGACCTCCGCCTGGAGCACGGCGGCCTGCTCGCGGGCGGTCTCGATGATGTCGGCGGCCCGGTCGCGGGCGTCCGCGACCCGGGCCGGCGCCTCGACGTGCACCTCCGCCGGACCGGTCGGCGCGGGTACCTCGGCTGTCGGAGCGGCCGGGGCTGGAGCGAGGGTCTGGGGGGCGGTGGTCTTGCGGGCCCGGTTCGGCTTGCGCCGGGCGGGCTTCGGGCGGGCGGCGGTTGCCACGGGGAACTCCTTCGCGAGGGCCGAACACACCGGTCGGCCCCGCCGTGGTGCTGGCGGGGCCGACCGGTGTGCGGTGAAAGGTGAGGGTCAGGCGGCCCGCGCGGGCACGACGGCCGGGCCATAGGTGCGGGCGAGGACGGCGGCGGCGGCGAGGAGGCCGAAGACCTCTTCGACCTTCCGGGCGGGGTGCTGGTCCCAGATGACGCTATCGGCGAAGGGCGCCCCGGTCAGAGCTCGGATGAGGAGCTCGAAGATGCTGCGCAGAGCCAGCCGGGTGTCGGTGCTGAACCGGCTGCCAGGGTCGGTGTTCACCGCGTAGGTCAAGGCGTCGTTGATGCCGCGGCCGGCCTTGTAGGAGGGGTTCCAGCCTGCGGTGCGCAGGTAGTCGGCGGCGGCCTCGGCGTGAGCGGCGATCTGCTCGCCGGTCATCGGCATCCCGCTGGCGCCCCAGAAGAGCCAGTCGCTGTAGCTGTCGTTCAGCTCCCAGGCGCGCTCGATCAGCGAGGCCGGGGTGGAGAGCGGGGTGGAGGCCGCGATCGTTCCGGCGACGAACGCCTCGATGTCCCGGACGAACTCGTGCCCGGTCCGCTCCAGGTCCTGCGGGGTACGGCGGTGCAGCTCGAACATGGTGAGTCCTCACGGTCGATGGCTCCGGACTGTCCGGCTCCCCTTCACCGCCCGAACCGGGCCGCCCGATGGGGTGGGCGGTCGGGTCGGCCGGATCGGGCAACCGCCAGGCCGGCCGTCACCAGCCCTTGAGGAAGGCTTCGTAGGCGGGCCAGCCGAGCCGGGCAGCCTCCGCGTGCTGCCGGGCGTCCTGCGCGCCGCGCCGGTGGATACCGGCGGCGATGGTGCGGCCCTTGCGGGCCAGCTCGTCGGCCAGACGCTGCTGCCCGGCCGCCGACGCCTGCCACGCGTCGGCCTCGGCCTGCATCTCACGGTGGGTATAGGGCAGCGGGGGCGGCGGGGCGATGTCCCCGATCACCTGGTAGCTGTCCAGGGTGGCGGGGCTCCAGGTGGCGGGGTCGCCGTGCTGGTCACGGAAGGCGTCGGTCGTGAGCGTGAGCGTGCGCGTCATTGCGTACTCCTCAGCAAGGTCGGGTCAGCAGACGGATGGAGCGGCCGGGCTGTCCGGCTCCCCTCGGCCCGGCCCGGCCCGTACCGGCACAGGGCCGGGACGGGCAGGGGAGGAAGCAGGCAGACCGTCAGGCCGCCCGCCGGCGGGGCGGGCGGAGGCAGGTAGCGGCGTGCTCCTCAGCGAACTCCGGGGTCACTCGGAGCGTGTAGGCGTACTCGCCGCAGCCGGTGCAGTCGCTGCTCAGGGAGCCGTCGGAGTCCTGGTAGACGTGCACGTCGGTCCCGGCCCCGGTCGGGATGCTGGCCAGGAGCACCGGGGCGGGCGGGGACACGTACGCCTCTTCCGCCGCAGCGGCAGCAGCGAAGGCGGCGATGGAGGTGACGGTGGCGGGCGAAGGGGCGGGCGCGAACGTGAGGATGGAGAGGCAGGTCATGGCGTGCCCTTCTTGGCGCGTAAACGGGTGAGGTAGTCGTCCTGGAGCCGGGCGAACTCGCTGAACAGGCGGCGGCCGGTGGCGCAGCGGGCGGTCGGCGAGCACGTGGTGCAGGTGGCGTCGTGCTCGCGGACGGCCGCTGCTGCGGCCATGTAGAGGTCGTACAAGCTGCGCTTCTTGCCGGGGACCGTCACGCAGCGGCCGTCTGCTTCTTGAGGCGGAGGCGAGCGGCCCGCCGCTGGATCCGGCGCCGTTCCTCTTCGTCGGTGCCGCCCAGGACACCGTCCTGCTGGCCGGTTTCCAGGGCCCAGTCCAGGCAGGTCTCCATGACCGGGCAGCGGCGGCACACGGCCTTGGCCTCCTCCGCCTGGACGACGGCCGGGCCGGTGGTGCCGATCGGGAAGAACAGCTCTGGGTCCTCTTCCCGGCACGCGGCGGCGATCCGCCAGTTGGTGTTGACCGGCAGGTTGGAGGAGGGGGCGTAGACGGCGTTGCCGATGGTGTTCTGCATCAAGGGCTCCGGAGGTTGTGCGGCGAACAGCACGGAGCGTCTGCTCCCGGG
Source organism: Streptomyces sp. NBC_01116 (assembly GCF_041435495.1). Classification (NCBI taxonomy): domain Bacteria; kingdom Bacillati; phylum Actinomycetota; class Actinomycetes; order Kitasatosporales; family Streptomycetaceae; genus Streptomyces; species Streptomyces sp. NBC_01116. The sequence goes on along the minus strand of NZ_CP108645.1, from coordinate 39,287 downwards.
CTGCTCGCCGTGTTGGCGGGGTGGATGTCCGTCACGCGGTGGCCGGCCTCCCACGCCCTGGCGGCCGCCGTGGAGGCGGCCGCCAGGAGCGCGAGGGTGAGCGGGTGGGCCAGGCCGTGCGCGGTGAGGGCCCGGACCGCGAGGTGCTGCGCGGTCCGGGCGGCGCGTATGAGCACCACTACTTCGGGCGGGACTCGGAGCGCTTGTTGGCCTCGCCGACCTTGCGCGAGAGGTCGTCACGGTCCTGCTTGTCGGAGAGGTCCTTGCACTCCGGCCTGGTCGCGGTGACGCCGGGCGGGCAGTCGTGCCCGCCGCAGTTCCACCGCTCGCAGAGCGGGCACTGACCCATCACCGGCCGGTGCAGGATCAGCACCGGCTGCCGGACATAGCCGGGGGCCACCTCCTGAAGCGTGCGCCGCGCCCGGCGGCCGGCCACGGCCGCACGGTAGTCGCCCTCGGCCACCAACTGCTCCACGAGCACACGGAAGCAGCGTTCGGTCTCGTCCCGCTCGTAGCCGCGGCCGTCATCGCCGCTCCGGTCGTCCAGGGCGCCGATCTCGTCAGCCATGCCCGCACGGGGGGCCAGCGCGGTCAGCAGCTGCGAAACGCCGGTGCAGGTGCAGGCCTCCATGATCAGCTGGCAGGTCGGGCAGACACTGTTCGCAGAGGTGGAGATCGTTCGTGTCATGCTGTGCATCAGGTCCTCCAGTCAGGTCCTGGACAGCCCCGGGGGTGCGATCCCTGGGGCTGTCGCCGTTCACTCCCCAGTGAGGGGAGTCGACTGCTGTACGAGCAGCCGAGGCCCCGGCCGACCCGAGTGATCGGGTCGGCCGGGGCCTCGGTCGTTCGTCGCAAGGTCAGGCGGGCAGAGCCGCCGTGGTCTTCCGCTGCGCGTACTGCTTGCCCAGCTCGGCCTGCCGCCGGTCGAAGGTCTCGAAGTCGTACGGCTCCGTCGGCACGCAGGGGACCTCGGCCTGGGCGGGCGCCTCGGTCCGGGCGGGCGGAACGGGAACGACCGCACGGCGGGTGTCGGCATCCTGCACCGCCGGGAGTACGGCGGCCCACCCGGCCTCGCGCTTCCGAGCGGCCGCGCGACCGCCCCGCTGGCGCTCCTGGTGCTTCAGCTGCTCGCGGGCGATCGCGCAGGACGCCTGGGTCTCAGCGGCGCGGACCTCTAGGGCGCGGCCCGTCTCGCACCGTCCGCCAGCTGTGCAGCGGGAGCAGGCGGCGCGGTGCTGGTCGACGGCGTGGCGGGCGTGCTCAAGCAGCGGGAGCAGGCGGTGCAGGGTCGGCGTGCCCTGCGGTCCTCGGTCAGCGAGGCGGTAGATCGGGGTGGGCGGCTGCGCCAGCGGCTTGTAGTGCTGGCGGGCGGAGCGGCGGCCTGTTGCCGTGCTGTCGGCGGCGAGCATCCTCTCGCCCCACTGCTCGACGCTGATGTCCATGTCGATCAGCTGCGCGCTGCCGGGGCAGCGGGGAGCGCGGCCGCCGCAGACCTCTCGGTCCAGGTGGTGGGTTTTGATCATCTTGCGGTAGAGCGGGTGCCACGAGTCGCAGTCGGGACAGACGATCGACTGGCGCTCGCCCTCGCGGAGGTTGAGGTTCTGGGGCGGGATCTCGCTCGCCTTGAGGGCGGGCCGACGGCTGGGACGCATCAGGAACTCCCTGGTCAACAAGAAAGAAGCTCGGGTTCAAACTTGGTTGCGTTCTCCGCCCGCCACGGGCGTACGAGGGGCCGTGGAGAGGGGGCAGCGCAACTGCTGTGGGTGGTGCGCGCAAAGGGCCGGCACGGGGACCTCGTCGTTCGTCACCCGGCATCCCGCCAGTTGAGGCGGGCATCCACATAGCTCTCTGCGGTAGTGCTCTTCGGTTGTGGGTGGTGCAGGGGACCGAGGTTCCGGCTCCCTCATCCGGCCGCGTGCTAGACGGCGTCCGGGTGGGGGAGCCGGGTCCGTGAAGACCCGGCTGGAGCTAGGCCGCGAGAGGCATGGGCTCCGTGGCGGTGACGGGCGGCGTGATGCGCAGCTGCTCGGCGTAGGGGAGAAGGACGTCGACCAGGCGCTCGCGCACCAACTCGGTGGTGGTCGGATCGACGGCGACGATGTCGCGGGCGGCGAGCATGCGGTTCTCGCGGGCAGCGATCGCGGCGATGGCGGCGGTGATGTCCAGGCCGTCCAGCCGCTCGTGGGGGAGGGGGCCGGCCTCGTACATCTCCAGCGGTGTACCGAAGGCGACGTCCAGGTCGAGGTCGGCAAAGTCGGGGAGCGGCACTTCGACGGCCTCCAGGAGCGCGAGCGTCTCCGCGTCGGAGGTCTCGGTGGTAAGGCTGGCGGCGGGGCGGCTGGTGGTGTTCATGAGGTGGTGCTCCCTTCGGAGGTGCTGAGCTCGGGAGGCGTCCCGATGGCGTGTGGGCAGGGCGAAGCAGCACCTCTTCGGCGCCCGCCCGGACCTCGTTACCGAGGTTCGGTGCGTCTTCAGTACACCTATCCTCGTTAACGATGTCAAGAAGTACGTTAACGAGGTACGCTCGCCCGGTGGCTGCCTCACACACCGGGGTGCCCTGCCGGTTCCTCGATAGCCAGCGGCCGTAGGATCGCTAACGAGGTAGGGAGATGCATGGCGAAGGACACGGGCGAACAGCGGCCCAAGTACCAGCGGATTGCCGACGACCTGAAAGCGGCGATCGAGTCCGGCGCGTACGGCCCCGGCGATCGGCTGCCGGGGGAGAGCGCACTTGCCGCCAAGTACGAGGTCGCTGTGCTTACCGCCCGCCAGGCGCTGAAGATCCTGCGGATCGAAGGCTTGGTGGAGACGAAGAAGGGTGCCGGCGCTCGAGTCATCGAGTTCCGCCCGATCCGGCGTCACGGCATCCAGCGGCTCGCACGCGAGCAGTGGGGCGCTGGCAAGTCCATCTGGTCCGCCGACGAGGAACGCCCGGTCACGATCGATGTCCGCGTGGACACCGTGGCCGCGCCCGCACACATCGCCCGGATGCTGGACATTGAGGAGGGCGAACTCCTCTGCGCTCGGTCCCGACGCTTCGTGCTGGCTGACAGGCCCGTCATGCTCGCTACCTCGTACCTGCCTCTCAGCCTGGCCGAAGGCACAGCGATCATGCGCGTAGACACCGGCGAGGGCGGCACGTACGCCCGGCTCGCTGAGCTCGGGCACGCGCCCGCTCACTTCCGCGAAGAGATCCGGTGCCGCCTGCCCATCGCTGGGGAGGCCAAAGGGCTGGCCATGCCCCTGGAGCGTCCGGTCATCAAGCTGTGTCGCACCGCCTTCGACGCCGGGCTTGAGGCCGTCGAAGTGAACGAGATGACCATGGACAGCGCGGCCTACGTGCTGGAGTACGCGTTCGATGCCTAAGCGGCTCAGCTCGTCCATGTCGTGCCCCCTGATGACTGGTCGTCTTGTGGGGGCCATCACACTCGCGAGCGCCGCTCCGCAACATCACAAAGCCTTGTCGAAGCTCGTGCACACCCGTGTTCACGGGTTTTCAACATCTACGTACACATGGGATTTGGAGCGTGAGCTCTAGGCTCGCGGCCATGACGATGACGGAGGAGCAGAGGGTGGGGAAGCAGCGAGCAGGGTGGAGGCCAGACCGGCTCCGGGAGCAGCGTGAGGCCCACGGCCTGACCCTGGAGAAGGCTGGCGAGCGTCTTCGGGCGGTTGCCGAGCAAGCGAAGCTCAAGGGCATCCCCGCCGCAAATCCTCAGACCCTATGGCAGCACGAGCAGGGCGAGGTCTTCCCCGGCCCCCACTACCGGCGGGCCTACTGCCTCCTCTACCGGGCCACTGAACCTGACTTGGGATTCCGTACGGCCCTGCCCGGTGAGGAGTCCTCCTTCAAGCTCACGCCGCTGGACGACCGCCTTAACGGATCACACGTCCTGGCTGTTGAGCGCGCTATCCACCGCATCGCGCCGGGCTCGGACGAGGCTGACCACTTCGACCTGCAGCAGCGGATCATCGATGCGTGGAAGCGTCGGCACACGGGCGGAGACCCTCACCGTCCGGTGCTCATCCTGGTCGGCGGCTTCGCCGGCAGTGGAAAGACCGAGCTCGCCCGCTTTTTCGTCCAGCTCACCGGCTGGCCGCTGCTCGACAAGGACCCGCTCACCCGCCCGCTCGTTGAGCGCCTCCTCGTCGCCCTGGGCGGCGACGCGAACGACAGGCACACCGACCTCTACCGCGAGCAAGTCCGGCCGGTGGAGTACGACTGCCTGATGCAGTCGGCCATGGCCAACATCAGGTGCGGCATCTCCACCGTGCTCACCGCACCGTTCATTGCGGAGATGACCGACCCGGCCTGGATGCAGCGCCTGACCAACCGGGCCGGCTCCATGGGCGTCGACGTCTTCCCCGTGTGGGTGCGTTGCGACGAAGAATCGATGCGCGAATACATCGGATTCCGGTCCGCGGCCCGCGATGCGTGGAAGCTGGCGCGCTGGGACGAGTACATAGCGACCATCGACCTAGACCTGCGCCCTGCGGTGCCGCACCTGGTGGTGGACAACCGGCTGGGCACAGCGGTGACGCTCGCAGACCAGGCCCGGCAGGCGATGGGAGCGATGTACACGTGACCCCGAAACTGGGCGTGATCCTGTACGGCCCGCCGGCATCAGGCAAGGACACTGTCACCACCGCGCTCACCGAGCTGGACCCGAAGTACGCGCAGTTCGCGCGGCTCAAGGTGGGGACGGGTAAGGCCACCGGCTACCGAATGGGCACACCCGAGCAGCTGCACGAGCTGGAGTCCGTAGGCGACGTCGTCTACGCGAACTCCCGGTATGGCAACACGTACGCGATCGACCGGCCTGGCGTCGACGCGGCGTTCGCGGCCGGGGTGCCGGTGATGCACCTCGGGCAGATCGACGGCATTCGCGCGCTGGTCGACGGCTACCCGGCCGACTGGTCGGTGGTGCTGCTGTGGTGCCCGCGCGAGGTGACCGCGCAGCGGTCGGCGGGGCGCGGCGACAGCGACACCGCAGCACGCCTGGCGGCGTGGGACGCGACCCGTGCAGACCTAGACGCGCACCCGGGTGCGACCTGGGACCTGACCGTGGACACCACGGCGGCGGCCCCGCAGGACGCGGCTCGACTCATCGACCAGCTGCTGGCGCAGCGGGCGGGGGCGGCGTCGGTATGACCGTGGGCTACGGGTGGGCGAGTCGGTCTAGGTGTATTGCCCAGTGAGGTTGGGGACGCGGCTGGCGGGTGGTTTGCCTGCGAGTGCGGTGTGTCCGCGGTGGTGATTGTAGGTGTGCAGCCAGGCAGGGTAGGCGTCGCGTCGTTCCTGTTCTGACCGGTAGGCGCGGGCGTAGGCCCACTCGTCCAGGAGCGTGCGGTTGAGGCGTTCGACCTTGCCGTTGGTCTGGGGCCGGTAGGGCCGGGTTCGCTTGTGGGTGATCCCGGCCGCCGCCAGCACATCGCGCCAGGCGTGGGACTTGTAGCAGGCGCCGTTATCGGTCAGGACCCGCTCGACGGTGATCCCGACGCTGGTGAAGTAGGCGTGTGCACGTGTCCAGAAGGCGGTGGCGGTCTCCTTCTTCTCGTCGGCGTGGATCTCGCTGTAGGCGAGGCGGGAGTGGTCGTCGACGGCGGTGTGGATGTAGCTGTAGCCGGCGTTCTTGCGATTCTTGCGGCCGGCCTGGCGGCCGAGGGTCTTGTGGCCGCCGCCGTCGGGGATGTTTCCCAGCTTCTTGATGTCGACGTGGACGAGTTCGCCGGGCCGGTCGCGTTCGTAGCGGCGTATGACGGTCCCGGTGACCCGGTCGAGGTGTGCGAGGCGGGCCAGGCCGAAGCGGGTCAGCACGCGATGGACGGTGGAGGCGGGCAGGTTCAGCAGGCCCGCGATGCGAGCCGGCCCCCAGCGGCGGGTAATGCGGACCTTGATGATCCGGCGTTCGGTGCGGGTCGGGGTGCGGCGGGGGCTGCGGTGCGGACGGCAGGAACGGTCGCTCATGCCGGCCTGGCCCATGGCCCGGTAGCGGGCGGCCCACCGCTGGGCAGTGGTGGGCGAGACCTGGAAGCGTTCGGCGGCCCGGCGCAGAGGCCAGCCGTCCTCGACCACGCAGCGGGCCAGACGCAGGCGTCCGGTCTCGGTCAAGGGTGCATTACGGTGGGGCATGAGGGCCTTCTGATCGTTTGGTGGAGATGTCGCAATCCACACCGAACCCGGAAGGTCCTCACCCGTTCAAGACCCCTCAGCCGAGACCTGCCTCACCCGTCCACAACCTCCCTGGACAGAACATCTAGGGCGTCGGTGAGCGTGAGCGCGCTGTCGTCCTTGACCTCATGCCACCGTGCCAGCGTGGACGCGGCCGCGCGCAGCATCTCCGGGGGAAGGCCGGCGGCCGCGAGGGCGTCGGCGGCTTCCTCGAGCTCCGGCCCCCAGCGCCAGGCGCGGGCTGCGGTCTTGGCGACGTACTGCGGCTCGGACAGGTACGAGTCGGTGCGCCGTGAGGCGACCTCGATGAGCTCCTGGTCGACGCCGTGCTCGCGCGCCATCCCGACCGCAAGCGCCACCAGCACCCGCGAGGTCTTCTGGAAGCTGGCGTACGACAGCTTCAGCGCGGACGCCTTCCCCACCTCCGTGCCCAGCACCGAAGTCTGGACGGCGGTGTCCGTGAACAGCGCCTCGATGCGGGCGGTCGCGTCAGCGGGCCCGGACAGATACAGGGTCGGCGCCTTGCCTCCGACCGGCGGGGAACCGACTACGCCGCCGTCCACGACGGTCGCGGTCGGTGCGAGCAGGGCGGCGGTTCGCTGCACGCGCGTGGGATTGATGGCGTTCGCCTCCACGTACACCCCGGCGAAGCGGTGCTCGGCGACGTCGCGGGCCAGGTCCTCGGCAAAGGCCGGCGGGCAGAGGCTGATGACAATGTCGCTGCGGTCCAGCAGTTCGGCCAACGCGACCACCGGTGTCAGGCCGAACTGGGCGGCGCGCGCCGCCGACGCGGTGCTGCGCCCCGTCTCGCACCAGAGGACCGCGGTCGCGTTGGTCGCGGCGCAGGCGGCGACGGCGGCGCCCATGCTGCCGGGGTGGAGGATACCGACAGTCGGCTGGTCCACAGTGCTACTCCGAGTTCTCGTTGAGCAGGATGGTGATGGCGTCGGTGACGTCGTCGACGACGTGGTGCGCGGCGGGAAGTCCGTCAGGCCAGGGGCGTCCGCGCAGCCAGATAGTGCGCAGGCCAGCCTGGTGGCCACCGCCGATGTCTCCGGTCGGGTTGTCACCGACCATCCAGCCGCCATCCGCGAGGTTCACGCCGCAATGGGCGGCTGCGAGTTGGAAGAGGCGCAGGTCCGGCTTGCGGACCTCCAGGTCGCCCGAGACCGCAAGGCCGTCGACCAGGACGTCGAGGCCGGTCGCGGCGAGTTTGGCGCGCTGGATGTCACCGGCCCCGTTGGTGATGATGCCGATCGTCCAGGCAGCCGCGCGCAGGCGGACCAGGCCCTCGATGACCTCGGGGCGGCAAGTGACGGCGGACGACATGAGGTCGACGTACTCCTCCCACAGGTCCGCAGCCGACGCCTTCAGGGTGAAGGCGTTCCGCAGCCGGGCGAAGTCGTTGACGGTCGCGCGGTCGGCCAGCTCGATGCGCAGCCACCGCTCGGCGTCTGGGGAGAGCGCGCGGGAGCGGCACAGGAAGGTCAACGCGTCGCTGAGCGCCGCCTGTCGGTCGGTCAGCGTGCCGTCCAGATCGAAAAGCGCGAGTCGGTGCACGGTCCCGGACCTTACCGGGCGTCGGGCGCATCGCCGTTCACGGCAGCAGCGCACCCCCACTCCGGATCAAATGGTGTATGTTTCGGAGATCCATCGATCACGGGAGCCTGCGCTATGTCCGACCCGGACCGCCTGAAGCGGGTTGATGCCCTGCTGGACGGCCTGGACGACGTCCTGCCACCGCCGCGCGTGCGCGCTCAGCTGCGCCTCGCCGCGAACCTCACGCAGCAGGACGTCGCGGACGCGGTCGGTGTGAAGCGCCTCGCCGTCGTGCGTTGGGAGCTGGGGAAGAGCAACCCTCGGCGTCCGCAGCGCACTGCCTACATTCACCTGCTCAAGCGCCTCGCGGAGCGTTTCCCCGAAGCCGCTGAGCTGGATGAGGGCATGCCGACGCCGGCCTCCGAAGGGGGGTCGGGATGACCTAGTGGCCATCGGTCGCGCGCGCCAGGAAGCGGACTACCAATCCGCTGGCCGCACGGCCCGTCTACCGACCGGCGTACCGCCGTGTCGGTCGCTCAGGTCCCAGTTCGCGCTGGTCCTGAGCCGCGGCTCACTGAGCCGCTCATTTCTTATTCGGCCCCTTACCAGGGCCACCCACCACCGGCCGCTTACCACGGCCACCACAGCCACAGATCAGCACCGCTGGTGTTACTGCGGAGCCCCCACCACAGGGGCTTCGCGGTCCACCGGCCAAACGAAGGAAGAGAGGTGATCTCTACTCGCCTGACCGGTGTCCAACCTCATCTGCACATCCAGACCGGGCCCGAGGGCTCTGGTATGTCCGCGCATCTGAAAGCTGGTCAACGTCATAGTGCCCGATCTCCCGGTTTATGAAAAGCCGACCCATGTCCATTTCGATCCGGTTTGGGTGTCCGAATCTTCCCGTGTGACGGGATCGGTCGTCGATTCGTCAGGCTTTGCACCTTGTGCGCCGCAGAGGTTTTCGGCGGCATACCGGTCAGTCACCCGGTATAGCGGTGGTGCCCTGTGAGCGCGGGCGCGGCGTCGGCCACCGTGCTGGACGTCCCGCTGCCTGAGGACGTCGACAACTCGGTCGACGAGCTGCGGGCAGGGCTTCCCGGGCAGCGGACCGCGCTGCGGTCGGTGCCGGCATCCGAGCAGACGGGCGACCGCTCGGAGAACCCGCTGCGTCTGGGCCGGAGGATGCGGTTGCGGCTGCGGGACGCGCTCCAGGCGCTGCTGGCGGATCCGTCGATCGCGGGACAGCCGGACGTGGCGAGGCTCGCCGCGGTGGTGCTGTACGCGAAGTCGCGGGCGCCGAAGGGCGGCAAGTACGACAACGTGACGTCGATCTGGGTCGCGGAGCTGGGCCGGTGGATGGGTGTGGGGGAGTCCACGGTCCACCGCCGGGGACTGGCCCCGTTGAAGAAGTCTGGTGGGCTGCGTACCGAGGTGGTACCGGACGCGCAGGGGCATCCGACCGGGCTGAGGTGCCTGGTGATGCCGTTGTGGAATGCCCGCAAGGGCGGGGGAGCGGGACACCCGCTGGCGTTGTCGAAGGTGGAGCTGGCGACGCTGCTGCATCTCATCGAGGCGCTGTTCGGGCACGGCTGGGCTCCGGAGGGCAAGGAGCCGACGCCGCCGGGGCTGCTGGCGGCCCGCAAGGGTCGCGGGGCTGCGACGGACCGGCTCGGACTGCTGCTGATGGTGCTGAATACCGGGTCGTCGGGCTGGCTGCAGCTGCGCGGTGGCTCGGTGAAGAAGCGCGAGGGCCGCGGGGCGGCGACGATGGCGCGGCTGCTGGGCTGCTCGCCGGCGGGCGGGAAGAAGGTGCTGGCGCGGCTGACGGAGGCCGGTGTCGCCGCTCATGGACGGAAGGGGACCGGCACGGGGATGGACGGTAGGGGCCGGGTCATGGTCCTGCCGGTGGCCCGCGCGTACGGCCGGGACCTGGCTGTTGTGGAGGCCGCTCAGAGCTCCGAAGCCGTGTTTTCGGCCCGTCCCGCTGGTGCAGGCGGAGATCTTGCTCCGGCCGTGGAGGCCGGGGCCCTTGGGGCGTCTGGGGAGTCGGAGGCTGAGAGGGCCTCCGAGGCGGAGATTCCGGCGCGTTCCACTGGTGCAGAGCTCCACACAGTCCACGCTTCTGTGGTTACTCCGGTAGTTCCTCCGCGGCTTGATTGTGGTTTTTCCGGCGAAGGCCGTGGGGGTGAAGGCCGTCGGCCGGAGCGCGTGTGCGTGCGCGAGGACCAGGACGTCGACGGCGAGACCGCCGCTGCCGGGACCGGGTCGCCGGTGGCGGCGGGCGGCCCGCTTCGCGGGGAAAAGCCGAAGGAGTCCCCGGTCGATGAGCGGGTGGAGAAGCGTGCTGCCGGGGCTGGGGCAGGTGGCCGTCCGAAGGCTGTGGGTGGTGGAAAGGCGCAGCAGCAGCGGAGGGTGGGCCTTCCGGCTGATCTTGGTCTGCGGGTGGCTCTGGGGCCGGTGTCGTGGCTGTGGGCGGGGCTGTCCGGCTGGCAGCAGGACCAGGTGGCGGCGGCAGCGAAGGCGGAGCTTTCGCAGATGGCGGGTCTGGGCGTGGCAGCGGAGCGAGCGCCGCGGCTGCTGGCCGACCGGCTCACCGGCCGCCTGGAGGAAACCGGCGGCGAGGCCCTGATCAAAAAGCCGTTCGGGTGGCTGATCGGCCGGGGCCTGGTGCGGCGGCCGTCGTGCTCGGACCGGCGCTGCGACGACGGGACCCGCTTGGACACCGGCGGCGAGTGCGGGAACTGTGGCAACGTGGTCCACCTCCGGCGCGCTCGCCGTGCTCGGACCGTTGCGGAGATCGACCGGGAGCTGCCCCACCTGGGCGACGACGAGCGCCGCCGCGTCCTCGAGGAGCGGCTGCGCGAACACGCTGCTGCCGAGGCGCAGGACCTCGTGTGGCGGCAGGAGCAGGCCCGTGCGGAGAAGGCCCGGCGTGCTGCGGTCCGTGCGGCTGACCAGGAGCGGGCCAAGGACGAGCGTGCGGCCGCGGCTGCCGCTGAGACGGTCCGTCAGGCGCTGGCGTGCGAGGACTGCGGGCAGCAGCAGGCCGGCGGGTTGTGCGAGGCGTGCGGCTACCGGCGCCGGACCGAGACCCTGACGGTGGAGACCGGGCTGCTCGCCGCGACCTGGGCGGCCGTACTGGACGACCGGGACGACATCGACGCCGTCACCGCCGGTGTCCGGGCGTCGCTGGAAGCCGATATCAAGCACACCCAGCGCGAGTTCCTTGACCCGGTGCAGCCGGGCGAGCTCGACACGGACCCGACCGGTGCAGCAGCGGTGCTGGCCTTCGCCGCGCTCCAGACGGTGGAAGCGGCGCTGTCGGACTACCGCAGCAACGCCCTGGAGCGGCTCGGGCGGACCGAGGAAGCCGAAGCGGAGGCCCGCCGGGCGTTCCTCACCGAGCAGGGGCGGCGCTGGTTCCGGCACAACCCGACCGGTGCGGACGCCATCGCGGCGGCGACGAAGGCCGCCGCCACCGCCCGGGAGCGCGCTGCCGAGTACCTGCTCACGACGCGGCTGAAGCAGCTGCGCGAGCAGACCGCCGCCCGGACCGAACAGGCCCCGGCCGTGCCGTGGACGGACCGGCTGCCCGAGCTCGCCGCCCGCCCGCTGCACACCGACACGGCCGGGGCGGTGATCGCATGACCACCGAGCCGGAGCTGAGAGGCGTCGACCTCGCACGCCAGGCCCTGCTCGCGGCCCGGGAAGCGGCGAGGAAGAGCGGTGCCACCCGGCAGAAGCCGAAGCGGCGCACCACCACCGTCGTACGGCGCGACGGCCGTGAGCCGCTCGGGCTGGGCAGCGCGATCAGCATGATGATGACCGAGCGCGGCATGGCCGCCCCGGCCGCCGGCGGAGGCGTCCTCGCCGAATTCGACACCATCCTCACCGCGGTTGTGCCCGAACTCGCCGGGCGCGTGAAGGCCGTGGCCTTCGACGCGGAGACCGGCCGCCTGGACGTCACCCCCGACCTTCCGGCAGCCGGGACGCAGCTGCGCTGGAGCGCCCCGAAGCTGATCGCGGCGGCCAACAAGGCGGTGCCCAGCGCGAACGTCCGCGCCCTGCACATCCTGACACCCGCACCCATGAAGGCCAGCCCCGCCACGGCGGCCGCCGAACCGGCCCCGCAGCCGACCGCACCCGCCGCACCGATGCACCGCGCGGATCCGCCGGAGGGCTACCGCGAGACCATCGCCGCCCACCGCGCCACCTGGAACACCACCCAGCAGCACACCAACCCCGAGATCCAGGCGGCCGCCGAACGGCAGCTCCGGGAACGGCTCCGGGAACCGGAGGAGTGCTTCGCCGACGGCCGTCAGGCCCTCCAGGATCTCCGCGTCAAAGCAGCAGCCCAGCAACGTACCCGGCCGAGCGACGTGTCCCGGGCGCGGGCGCTGCACCGCCTCGCCGCCGAACGCTCCGGGCTGGCCACCATCACCTCGGCGGCGGCCGCACCCGAGCGTCTGGACCGTACGGCGTGAGGTCAGGATCTCGCGCCAACGGGCTCTGCCGGCGCATGGACTCCTGAGTTCGGTGACCGAGGTATAGGGCCAGCTGGCGAATGCAAGGATCGAGGCCAGGTGGCCGCGAAGGTGAAGGAGACCCACGACGATGCCGAAGAATCGCAAGAAGGACCGCAGGGCGCCTCGGAAGCAAACCCCGGTCCGGACCGCTCCCGCCCAGCACGCGGGCCTCGGGCTGGTGGACTGGGACGACGCCCCGCAGGAGGACCTCGACATGCCCGAGGTCATGGCTGAACGATTCCCCACTCCTGCCGACGGGGTGAAGGCTGTACAGGCTGGCGAGCCCGTGGAGTGGACGGGCAGCATCGACGGGTCGACGATGCGCCATCGTGTCCTCCTGGCCGACGACGGTACCGCCGCCGTTGAACAGGCCGTCTTCGTCGGCGGCTCACTTGAGGAGCTCCTGCTGTGTGCCTGGCACCAGGCCGGGGAACAGAGGCGGGATGCGCTGGAGGCCGGAGTCCTCGCCGCCCTGGACGACCTTCACACGGTGATCCGGCCGGTCCTGGAGGCTGAGATCCGCAAGGTTCGTCCCGACTACACCGCCGCTGTTCCGCAGCCCTTCCGGGAGGAGCCGGAACCGCACGGGCCGGGCCTGCCGGTGTTCGGATGGCGCCTTCTCCACCCGGTCGGCCCGGACACCACGTGGGAGGACACCCGCGATACCGCTGCCTGGAACACTTCCCAGACCATGGTCAGCTGGCTCGGCTACTACGACCATGTCCCCGAGCTCCAGCAGGCCGGACTTGCCGACCTGCTGCGCAAGCACGATGTTCCCGTCGTGCTCTGTGCGGATTGCGGCCAACCCATCACCGACCGCCACCCGCGTTGGACCGGTGTCTGGGTCACTCCCGACAGTGAGCACGGCCCTGTGTGCGGAGAGCCCCACGCCGCTCCCGCCGCTGCGGAGCCTCTGCTCGGTACGCTCACCGACCAGGACTGCGGCGGCCCGCACCGCCCCGCCTGAGAACACGGCCCTGCTGCTCGCGTGCCTGCCGTCGGTGCTGGACCCAGCCGTCCAGCGACAGCGTTTGACGATGACTTGCGGCGGCAGTTGGTGATCGACCTCGTCGAGGTCCTCTCCGGCACCGGGCACGAAGCAGATCTCGTATCCGTCAGGTCTGACTCTGTAGAAGGGGCCGTCTCACATGCTCACTCCGTAGCGCTCTGTCTCACGCCGCCTTCATCAACAAGCCGGACGGCCGACCAATACACCACGCACCCCTTGAGGGCGCAGCGGGTTAAAAACAAGCTCGGATATGGCGGTCCGAGGGCCGCCGGGGGCGAGCGGACATCAAGCCGGGGCGGGTACGGTCTCGCCGGGCGGCTGGCGGAAGTCGGCACCCTGCTCGACCGGCATCAGCCGGCGACCACCCGCCTGGGCAGGTACGGGAGGGTGGGAAGCGGGCTCGGTTCAGGTTTCGCCGGCTGATCCAGTCACAGCGTCTCTCAGGACCCGGGCGGCCGTCTCTTCCGTTGGCAGTGCGTGTCCAGATAGGCGGTGGACCATGACCCAGGTGCCGTCGTCCATGGCACCTGCGAAGACGGAGGCGCCTCGGGTGGCACCGTCGTGCCAGTGGAGCCGTCCGGTCGTCTGCCAGGATGGCGCCGGTTCGCCCAGGCGTCTTTCGACGAGCAGCCTGGTGACGAGGTGGGCGGTATCACGAGGGGTCGCCCACAGCCCTCCTGCCGGGAGGATCGCGCCGCTCATGGTCCAGGGGCGTAAGCGCCGGCCCAGGAAGCCGCGTCCAGCCAGTTGGTTGTCCGGTGGTGGGTTCGAGGTGATCGCGGTGAGGCCCAGGGGCGCGAGCACATGTTCATGGAGCAGTTCCTCGTACTCCGCCCGCGCTGCCGAGGCGAGGGCGGCGCCCAGGAGGGCGTAGCCGAGGTTGGAGTACTCCGCTTCCCGGCCGGGGCTGCCTGTGGTGAAGGAGTCGAGGTTCCGTACTACTGAGTCCAGGGCTCCGGCGTCGAAGTCGGCGTAGGGGTCGGTTCTGCGTAGGCGGGGGGGGGATGCGGGGGAGGGCCGCGGTGTGTTCCGCGAGGTGTCTCAGGGTGATGCCGGTCCCGGCGGGGGCGGGAAGGAACTGTTCGAGGGGGTCGTCCATCTGGAGGGTTCCGGTGGAGGCCAGCTGGGCGAGGAGGGTTCCGGTCAGTGGCTTGGTGAGCGAGCCGATCTGGACGAAACGGTCGAGGTCGTGGCCGTGGCTGACCTGCGGCGTGTGGGAACTGCTGAGTATGCAGAGGGGTACTTGGGGCATGGGGGGTGCTTGTGCTTTCAGTTGTGGGGGCGGGGCACGGCGCAGGCTGCTGTACCGCCCGGCATCCGATGCCGGTTCCTGGCCACCCACCGGTAGATCAGGTTCGCCGCCGGGCGGATCAGGGGGAGCCGCAGGAACCGTCCGACGCCCCGGTAGGCGCGGGCTGGGGAAGATGCGAGAAGACCGGCCAGGGCGGCGACCCCGCCGGCGCGTACTCGGTCTCCGTCCAAGAGGAGAACTTCCCGGTCCAGGCGTTCCAGGTGCGGTTCGGTCAGCTCTGGTGGAAGCATCTGCCAGGCGACCGCCGCTGTGCGGGGGTTGGTCCGCAGCTGGATCTGCCGGACAGCGGCCTGGCAGAAGCCGCAGTCACCGTCGAAGGCGAGCACGGTGCGTCCTTCTGCGTCACTGGTCGCGGTGTTGTTCATGACGTGCCCTTCATCGCTGGGCCGTTCTCGGGGTGTGGAAGCGCCGGCGGGTACGTGGGTCTCACATCAAGGGTGACATCCAGTCTTCGAGGACTGCTTCGCGCTCATGGGAGTGCAGGACGTCGGACGGCTGGTTGTCCTGCCACCACTGCGTCAGCAGGGCTGGTGTGGCGCTGCCCCGCACGAAGTGGGAGAGCAGACCGAGCGAGAGGTCGACCTCTCGCTGGGTGTACGCGGTGGCCGCGCCGGAGAAGACCGGCGTTTCGACGCGCTGGTCGTCCCGGGCGCACACCACTGCGGTCATCATCGACGGGCCGCCGGGGCCCCAGGCGTTCAGTGCTGCGGCGACGACGCTCGTCACTCGGGTCGCCCACCGGGCGGCGGATGAACGGACCGGAACATCCAGGACTTGCAGGTCTGCGATATCGGTCCAGGGCCATGTTTGTTGCTGGACGCCTTCACCGATCGAGAGCCGGGCCGGGAAGAGGAATACGCCGGGGTCCTCCTCGGTCGGAGGCGAGCCCAGGCACACCCTGTCCTGTTCTATCCAGAACAGGCCGATCATGCACCCTTGCCGGTTGGGCCCGGCGTCCTGGGGCGATGGCGTTTCCATTCTTCAACTCCGTTTCTCGGTCACGGACGCGGGTGGCTCATCGTGGGCGGTGGATCGCCGTCCGATGAGACCGAACGCCGGTGGCTCCTCTTCGCCGACCGGAGTCGCTCGGCGGTCAGGTGAACCAGCGTTCGGTCCCGCGCTGTGGACCGACACTAAGACCGTGTCCTATGTGGTGAGTCGATCGTTGGGCTCATCATGGGGCGGGGTACTTGGAGTTGGATTGTTCCCGATGGGTTGTGGGAGATCGCGGAGCCGCTGATCCCGCCGTCGAAGGTGCGGCCGCAGGGTGGCGGGACGCAGGACACGCCTGATGAGACGTTGTTCGCCGCGATCATCTACGTGCTGGTCAGCGGTTGCGCCCGGCGGGCACTGCCGCCGTGCTTCGGGATATCGAAGTCGACAGCCCACCGCAGGTTCCTGATCTGGTCGAGAGCCGGTGTGTGGGGCCGGCTCCACGAGGAGATCCTGCACCGCCTGGACGACGCCGGCCTGCTCGATCTGTCCCGGGCCGTGCTCGACTCCGCGCACGTGAGGGCTAAAAAGGGGGCGAACTCACAGGTCCGAGCCCCGTGGACCGGGGCAAGCCGGGTTCCAAGATGCACGTCCTGTCGGACGCGAACGGACTGCCCCTCCTTGTCGGGATCTCCGCTGCGAACACCCACGACAGCCTCGCGCTGAAGCCCATGGTCCAGGGCCACCAAACGAGACACGACCCCCACCGCGGGCGCTACTTCAAGCCCCAGCGCCTGCACGCGGACAAAGCCTACGACGTTCCTCACCTGCGGAAATGGCTGTGGGGCAAGCACATCGGCGTGCGCATCGCCCGCAAGGGAGTTGAGTCCAGCGAACGGCTAGGCCGCCGCAGATGGGTGATCGAGCGGACCATGTCCTGGCTGACCGGATACCGCAGACTTAACCACCGCTACGAACGCCACCCCCGCAACTACCTGGCCTTCCTCGGCCTCGCCGCAACCCTCTGCTGCTACAAACGACTCCTCCGACTCACCACATAGGACACGGTCTAAGGCGCGACACGGGCGGACGGCCTCCCAGATGCCGGGCCCATAGGCTTGTCCGTCGCTCCGCACAGGGGTGTCGGTCCACCACCGCAGCCCGGATAGCGCGGCGGCGACGGCCAGGACGACGAGCACAGCCGCCGCCGTCGCGCCGGGGGCCGCCACACTCCCCACGCGATCGGGAGGGAGGCCAGGCGAACCGCCGTACGGGCGGCGCGGGGCCACGGGTGCCAGACCCGCAGGTCCCGCTAGTGGCCCGCCCACGACGCGCACGCGGCCGCGCCAGTGCTTCGTCTCTACGGCACCAACCACGACGACCCCGCACCCCGGAACGCCAACGGGCCGCCGGCACCACCAGCTCTCGCTGAGAGGGCGGGAGTCCCCAGCCGGAGGTAGCGGGGCCCGAGGTGTACCTCAGGCCGAAATGAGATGCATCGAGCTCGCGTGTTCGAATTAATGTTCGATACAGTCGAGGTATAGGTGGGTCGATTGGTACTACTTTGGGGGTATCTGGGCGGAGGGTGTCATGCGAGGAAGCGTCCCTCACCTGCACGTCAGTAGTGGCTTTTCGGCCCGCTACGGTGCCTCGCATCCGCAGGCGCTCATCGCCCGGGCCACCGAGCGCGGGATCGGGACGGTGGCGCTGACCGACCGCGACATGGTCACCGGCACGGTGCGCTTCGCGAAGGCCGCCGCGGCCGCCGGGGTGAAGCCGGTGTTCGGCGTCGATCTGGGCGCCGCCCCCCACATGCCGCCCACCGACGTACGCCGCCGCACCCCGGTGCGCGGCGGTGCGCACGTAGCGGAAGCACCGTTCCGGGCGACGTTCCTGGCCCGGAACGCGCAGGGCTGGGCGCGGCTCTGCCGGATGGTGTCCGCCGCGCACGCCGAAGCCTTCCCCGCGAGCGCGCCGCCAGCAGCATCGTGGGAGATGCTCGCCCAGTACGCCGACGACGGCCTGATGGTGCTGCTCGGCCCCGCGTCGGAGCCGCTGCGGGCTCTCGCTGCCGGTCGTGCGGACATCGCCGAGCGGCTCCTCGCGCCGTGGCAGCGGGTCGTCGGTGGCGGGCTGCGGCTGGAGGTCGTGTGCTGGGGCCTGTCCGGCACCGGCCCGGGCTCGGTCCGCCTCGCCGCGCACACGCTCGCGCTCGCGGACCGTCTCGGCATTCCGGCGGTGCTGACGAACGCCGTGCGGTACGCCGACCAGTCCCAGCACCGGGTCGCGGACGTGCTGGACGCGGCCCGGCTGATGCGGCCCGTCGACCGGCGCCGGCTGGACTGCGGGGAGCGCTGGCTCAAGGACGGGCCCGCGATGACCGAGATCGCCGGGCGGGTGGCGGCCGCCGCCGGGGCCGCCCCGTCTCGCGCCGTACAGCTGATCGCCGACACAGTCGCGGTCGCGGAGGCGTGCGAGGTCGACCCGGTCCGGGACCTCGGTCTCGGGGTGCCGCATTTCCCCGAGCCGTCCGTGGTCGGCGCCGAACCGGGGCCGGAGGGGGCGATGCGGCTGCTGCGGCAGCGGTGCGAGAGCGGCATGGCCGCCCGCGGTCTCGACCGTGACCGGAGTGCGATGGACCAGCTCGACCATGAGCTCGGGACCATCGGCCGGCTGCGCTATGAGCCGTACTTCCTCGCCGTGGCCCAGGTCGTCGCCGATGTGCGGGACATGGGCATCCGGGTCGCCGCCCGCGGCTCCGGAGCCGGCTCCATGGTCAACCACAGCCTGTTCGTCGCCACCGCGAACCCACTGGAGCACCACCTGCTCTTCGAACGGTTCCTGTCCGAGCGCCGGTCGTCGCTGCCGGACATCGACATCGACGTCGAGTCCGCGCGGCGCCTGGAGGTCTACGACCGGATCATCACCCGCTTCGGGCGGGATCGGGTCGCGGTCACCGGCATGCCCGAGACCTACCGCGCCCGGCACGCCCTGCGGGACACCGGCCTCGCACTCGGGATCGCGCCCGCCACCGTGGACCGGATCGCGAAATCCTTCCCCCACATCCGGGCCTGCGACATCCGCTCCGCACTCACCGAACTGCCCGAACTCAGGGACCTCGCGGCCGAGGCCGGGCGGTTCGGGCCGTTGTGGGAGCTCGCCGAAGGGCTGGACGCGCTGCCGCGCGGGATCGCGATGCACCCCTGCGGAGTGATCCTCTCCAACACGACCCTCCTGGACCGGCTGCCGGTCCAGCCCACCCCCGGTGGCGAGTACCCGATGGTCCAGGCCGACAAGGAGGACGTCGAGGACCTGGGCCTCCTCAAGCTGGACGTGCTCGGTGTGCGGATGCAGTCCGCGATGGCGCACGCCGTCACCGAGATCCGCCGTACGACCGGACGAGCGATCGACCTCGACAACCCCGACCACGTCCCGCTGGACGACCGCTTCGCCTTCACCCTCATCCAGAACTCCGACACCATCGGCATGTTCCAGCTGGAGTCGCCCGGCCAGCAGGACCTGGTCGGCCGGCTCCAGCCCCGCGACCCGCAGGACGTCATCGCCGACATCAGCCTTTTCCGCCCGGGCCCGGTCCAGGGCGGCATGCCCGCCCTCTACATCGCCGCCCGCCACGGCGCCGCACCCACCTACCCCCACCCCGACCTGGAACCGGTCCTGCGCGACACGTACGGGGTAACGATCTGGCACGAGCAGATCATCGACATCCTCGCGGTCATGACCGGCTGCGACCGCGCCCTGGCCGAAGTCGCCCGCCGCGCCCTCAGCAACGAACAGCGCCTGCCCAAGGTCGAGGCATGGTTCCGACAACTGGCCGGTGCCCGCGGATACAGCCCGAAGGCGCTGGACGACGTCTGGGACATCGTTGCCTCGTTCGGCAGCTATGGATTCTGCAGAGCGCATGCCGTCGCTTTCGCGGTGCCAGCGCTGCAGTCCGCGTGGCTCAAGGCCCACCACCCGGCCGCCCTGTACGCGGGGCTGCTGGAGCACGACCCGGGGATGTGGCCGGCCCGGGTCATCGTCGCCGACGCCCGCCGCCACGACGTCCCCGTCCTGCCCGTCGACATCAACACCTCCAAGGCGCACTACGCGGTCGAGGAGACCGGATCCGGGTGGGGCGTGCGGATCTCCCTGTCCACCGTGCACGGCATCTCCGACGAAGAGGTCGCCCGGATCACGGAGGGCCAGCCGTACACCTCCCTGCAGGACTTCTACGCCCGCGCCCACCCCAAGCTCCCCACCGTCGAACGCCTCATCAGCATCGGCGCCCTCGACCAGCTCAAGGGGGAGGCGACGCGGCGGGACCTGCTGCTGCAGGCGACCGAGCTCCACCGCCAGGCCCGCACCCGCCCAGGTCCCGGCCAGATTCCGCTCGCCGCCAATCTCCACGCCGCCGGGCCGTCCGGGCTGCGGGAGATGACCGCCCGCGAACGGCTCGATGCCGAGCTCGGCGTCCTCAAGATCGACGTCACCCGGCACCTCATGGAGGACCACCACCGGCTGCTGCGCGAGATCGGCGCCACCGACGCCAAACACCTGCGCGCCATGCACCCCGGACAACGCGTCCTCGTCGCCGGCGTCCGCGCCTCCACCCAGACCCCGCCCATCGCGTCCGGGAAACGGATCATCTTCGTCACCCTCGAAGACGGCTCCGGCCTCGTCGACCTCGCCTTCTTCGAGAACTCCCACGAACGGTGCGCCCACACCGTCTTCCACCACGGCCTGCTCCTCGTCCGCGGCACCATCGAAGCCCGCGGACCCCGGCGCACCGTGGTCGGCGAGATGGCCTGGGACCTCGACCACCTCGCCACCGCCCGCGCCACCCACGGACCCCAGGCCGTCCTCGACCTCCTCGGCCAGGCCCCCGCGCCCACACCCGCCCAGCCCGCACCCGGGCGGACGATCCCCGACGGCACCGCGGGCGCCCGCCTGCACCCCTGGAGCGACCTCCAGCCCGCCGGGACCCGCTCGGCCGACCTCACCCGCTTCGGACACAAGAGCCCAGGGAGCGCCGGATGACCGCGAACCCCGCCTCCCCGCGACGGACCCGCGCGATCCTGCGGATCCACTTCCACCCCGCCGAGCGGAGCGAAGAACTGTACGGACAGCTGCTCACCGTCGTCGACGGCATCAGCTCCCGCGTCGAACCCCTGCCCGCCGACTGGTCCGCCTACGTCGACCTCACCGGCGCCCTCACCTACTGGGGCCAGGACGTCGAGGGGCTCGTCTCCGTGCTCCGCCTGCGCCTGCTCGCGCTCCACGGCGTCCAGAGCTCAGCCGGCGCCGGCCCCACCCGTTCCGTCGCGGCCATGGCCGCGGACGTCACCCCGCCCGGCTGCACCACGGTGGTCCGCGACGACCCGTACGAGATCGCCGCGTTCCTCCGCACCAAGCCGACCGCCGCCCTGCCGGGCATCGGCCCCAAGACCGCCCGGACGCTGGCCCGCTACGGCATCACCACCATCGGCGACATCGCCGACACCCAACTCCCCACACTCCAGCGCATCCTCGGGACCGCGGCCGCACGCCAGGCCCACGACCTCGCCCATGGCATCGACGAGCGCCCCGTCGTCCCGGGCGCCGCACCCAAGACCATGAGCGCCGGCCACCGCTTCGACCGCGACGAACTCGACCCCGACCAGCACCACCGAACCGTCCTCCGCCTCGTCCAGGAGCTCGGCGCCCGGCTGCGCACCAGCGGCGAGATCACCCCGGCGCTCACGCTCACCGTCACCTACGCCGACCGCACCCAGACCACCCGCAGCCGCACCCTCACCGAGGCGACCGCCCACACCCCCGCCCTGGCCACCACCGCCCGCGAACTCCTCACGTGCCTCGGCCTCCAACGCGCCCGCGTCCGCACACTCGCCCTACGAGCAGAACGCCTCCGCCCCGCCGAGCACACAGTCCACCAGCTCACCTTCGACGACCGGGATCACAAGCTCCGCCGCCTTGAGACGGCCCTCGACAGGGCCGCAGCCCGCTACGGCCCCGGCATCACCGGAGCCGCATCGACCTTCCCCCGGGCCGGGTGAACTGCAGTCTCCTCCGAGCAGTGGGCCGCGCCGGGCTACATGACAGGGGCCTCGCCTCACCGATGGGCCGCGCCGGGCTACACGACAAGGGCCTCGCCTCACCGATCAGAGCGAGAACCTGCTGTCGCCACGCGGTGACTGGGCTACGTTGCCAGGTGAGTTGGCGGGTGCGAGGAGGGGTGGACGTGGCGAACGGGTTGCGGTGGATATCGACCGCATACGACTTGGGTTACACCTTCACGCTGTGCGAAGGGATCGGGCCGCAGGATCTGCTGGTGCGGATGGGCGCGGAGCCGCATCACCTCCACGAGCTGGCCGATGATGTGGTGGCCGATCTCCAGATGCGGCCGGAGGACGGACATCTGAGTGACCTGGACTTTCTCGACTGCGAGGACGAGAGCCTGGTGGCCCGTCTGACGGAGGCTGGGTTTCTCTCGCATCCGGGGGTACTCGTTCGCGCGGGCGCGGTTCCTGGCTGGGCCTACGCGATCGAGAACATCACCAGCCGTGCCCCTGCCCACCTGGCGGCACTGTCGCAAGGCACTCGCGCGTACACCGTCTTCCGCAGCGTGAACGGCGAACACGAGGTCGGCTACGCCGTCGACGGCCGGGTACTGGCCTACTACCAGCCCCACGTGCGCCATCCGGGAAGTGCCGACGGCGAGCCAGGGGTGCCGGGGTTCGAGTATTCCGGCGAGGAACCACCCGACGTCGCCTTCCTCCGCTTCCTCGAACGCGAGCACGGAATCCATGTCTCGTGGGAGGACTTCCGGGCCCCGCTTTCCACCGCCGCCTTCGCGTAGGCCGCGCCCGGAGGGCGGAGGGTCCGCGCCCAGGCCGAAGGCGCGCGCCATGGCCGGTTGGGCCCGACGTGGGGGCACTGCGGGCGCCCGGCTGCCCGTCAGCGGGGTTACGCCGCAACCGGGTTGGCCGTTTTCACTCGTTCGTGACGGCAGGCCGCCCAGCAGGCAGCGAAGGAAACGTGAGGATCATCACGCCCACGGGTCACCCTGTCGATGACATGCCACACGAAGCCCACCGTTACCCCAGGTCAGAACCCGCACACCACACGTAACATCACTACGCTCCGGGGTTCGTTGATCTCTGAACGTAATATTCGTGCGGGTGCGCATGCGCGTTCGGCGGATTCGGCCGGTTGAGTGATCCGTGACGGCACCTCAAAGCCGGAACCATCCAGCCTCAACGAAGAGGATCCATGACCGACGACGTATGCGAGGAGGACGGCCGCACTCCCGTGGCCGAAGCCCCGCTCCCGCTCCCGCTGGAGTTCGAGGCCTACTACCTCACCAACCAGGAGGCGTTCCACGAGTTCGCCCTGTTCGTCCTCGGGACGAACGACCTCGCGGAGAAGGCCGTGCACCGCGCCTTCCGGGAACTCCTGCGGCACTGGGACGACCTGCTCACCGAGCCCGACCTCCCCGAGCAGGCCTGGAACATCATGCGCAGGGTCGTCATCGACGAACTCCTCGGCACGCTGCGCGAGAACATGACGGCCATGGACAGCGGCATCGGCCTGTACCCGGCGCTCTGCAAGCTGCCCTCGCGTCAGTTCGACGTGGTGGTGCTCAAGTTCATCGGCAAGTACGACACCAAGCACATCGCCTGGTACATGGGGCTCACCCCCAGCACGGTCCGCCACCACTGCCGCAAGGCCCTGGAGCGCCTGGCCCCCATCCACCGCCGCGCCACGCGGCCGATGAAGCGAAGGGACACCCTGTGACCGCCAACCCCTGGGAGAAGCTCTTCGCGGACGCCGACGCCCGCGTCCGTGAACCCCGCCGCCCCTTCGACGTCGGCGCCGGACTCCGGCGCCTCGCCCACGACATCGGCTACGTGCCCCCCACCCCCGTCGCGCCCGCGAGCCCCAACGCCCGCCGCCGCCTCGGCGCCATGGCCCGGTGCGCCGTCACCCAGGCCGGGGCGGCCGCCCACGTGGAAAAGCTGACCGCGCTCCTGGGCCCCGACGAGAACGAGGACAGCGTCACCGAGTTCGACGGCTGGACCAATGGCGTCGACATCGACGGCGTGCAGGTCTTCGCGTGCACGCTCTACCTCGCCCGCCATCCCGAGAGCGCCAGGTTCTGGTGGAGGTTCGCGGCCGGCGCCGGGCACAACGGCGCCGCGTACTGCCTCTACCTGGACCACCTCGGCCTCGGCGAAGAACGCGAAGCCCGGTTCTGGAAGAAGCAGGTCACCACGACCCTGTTCTCCTCCGGCCCGAGCCGAACCCCCGACCCGGAGGAGTTCCTCAAGGCCCTGGACTCCCTGACCGGGTACTTCGTCCGCAACCCCACCTGCCGGGCCATCACCACCGGGCACCTGGAGGCCGACGTCGAGCGCGTCGTCGACCGCTACACCGACGGCCTCGTCTGCCGCCCCGACGCCCGCATCGCCGACCACATCCACACACTCGTCGGCCGCCCCTGACCAGAGCCCGACGGGGCCGAAGGTTCCTAGCCGCCCAACCCCGCCGAACTCCGCAAGCACCCGAAGAACGGAGCACCACCATGCACACTAACCGCCGATCCGAACCCGCGGACGAGCCCCCGCAGAAACGTCCCGAACCCACCTGGCTCGCCCGCCGCCGCCACGCCCTGCTCTCCAGCGCCCTCCGCGGCGCCGCCTACGCCACCGGAGCAGGCATCGTCGGACTCGGCTTCTGGCTGATCCAGCAGAACCTGTAACCCCTGCTGGCACCGGGGCCCGGCGGACCACCGCGGGCTGGGGCTTCACCCTCGCACTCTGACCAGCAGGAGGCCCTCACCGCGATCGGTGAGGGCCTCCTGCTGGTCGGGAGGATGGCCGGTGGTCGGCCGACCTCCCCACCAGGCCGACATCGATGCCGCCGCCGCCGATGTCCGGGCCTCGCCGGCGGCCGATATCGAGCGCGCCCGGCGGGCGTTTCTGGACTCGGCACCGCTCGGCGAGCTGGACGCCGACCCGATCGGCGGCCGCGCTCGCTTTCGGCGCGCTACGGGAAAGCCCCGGCGGTCCAGTGGACTGCCGGGGCCGCCGCGGACCGGTCGTACTCCATCCCAGGACCAAGCCTGTAAGGCACCAGCCCTACTCCACACACTCCATGTCGGTGCGGTCTACGAGCGAGCGTATGCGCCCACCCTTCCGTGCGGGCGTTCGAGAGTGAACGCAGACGGGTGTCCTTGGAGGGAGGCGCGGACGTGCTCTGCGGGACATGACCACCATGCCGACCCCGCACACTGCCCGACAGAGCCAGGACCCCGGATGGGGCGTCACCGCCTCCTGAACGACCGCCGCGGCGCCCCGGAGCTGTCCTCCGGGGCGCCGCGGCGTCACTGCTGGGCGGTGTGGACGTGGCGTCCGAGGAAGAGGGCCGTGTACTCGATCTCCTGCTCGGTGGTGGTGGAGTAGTCGATGCGGCCGGTGCTGACCGGGCTGGCGGTACAGGCAGCGGGCCAGGCCCCGGCACACGAGATGACGGCGCCGGTTGGGGGTTGTGGTGCCGGCCGGGACGACGATCGCGGTGCCGCCGCCGGGCCGGGACTCCAGCGCCCCGTTGATGATGCTGTCGTTCTCCGTGGTCACCACGGTGATGGAGTAGCCCAGGCGCTCCTCGAACACGGCGACCAAGTCCCCGAGCGGATCCGTAGGGTCCAGGGGAGGGATCCGGAGATCCCGGACCGTCGCCTGCACCCGCTTCACGAGCTTCCGATGGGTGTTCCACCGCACCACCGCCACCTCATCCTGTCTCGTCCACCATCCGGCCCGGTAGCGTCCCTGCTGAGCTCACGCAGCACTGAACACGTGGGCGGGGCCGTCGCGCCACACCACCCACTGCGGGCCGTCCAGAATCTCTTCCGGTTCGGCAACGCCGGCACCTTCGAGGAACACGACCAGGTCGTGGTCACCGTATGCGGTACCGAGGATCTCGTCCCGGCCTCTGCCGTGCACGGCGACCCGCTGACCACCCGAGACAGAGGGCCGGTGCACGACGATCGGCGCACGGGTCACGCCTCCAGCCTGGCCCGCTCCAGTTCGACACGCGAGTCGGACCAGTGCCCCACCGCAGCGCGTTCTGTCCGGTCTCGGGCCCCGCCCGTCAGCCGACGTGCGCTACGACGGCAGCGGCGTTGTCCGCGTACCGATCGAGCAGTGCGCGGGCCCGCCGGACGGCGACTTCGACGAGGTGCTGGGCGCCCTTGTGCTGCTCGCCGGTGATCAGTTGGGGGCACCAGCCGCTCCGTGGAGACGTTCACGCTGAACGGGCCGCCGGGGGCGGCGGGGCCGGCGCCGAGGTCGGGGCCGCCGACGATCATCCGCGTCGGTGTGCAGCGGACGTTTGTTCCTGCGGCTCGTCCACCCCAGTGACTGCCAGTTTTGCTGGCGCGGTGGCCAGTCTCCTGGTAGACCCAGCAGGCAAGACCCTGACTGACGCAGTGACGGCCCGGGTTCGGCTGCACAATAATGATGCCAGCACGCGCCCACCCGATATACCGAAATCACATAAGGAGATGTCTTGCCTCGTTGGATAGTCGTTGCAACAGTACTGGATGCCGAGTCGACAAGAGTCCGAAATCTTGCCAATCTAGAATGCGACGAAGCGGAAGCCAAAAGGAAGTTCTTCGAGATACTCAACACTTACGATCGAGGCGTATCCAAAGTCATTCGACGCGAGATTTTCAAGTTTACGGAAAATTCATACCTCGTAAGGGTGTCAGGCAGAATGTCGGAAGTCGAGCACTTTATTCAGATGGCGAGGATAGTAGCCGACACCAAGGATCCGGGCGTTCCTGATTCGCTCGCGTGACTACCGAAAGGTAGGCTTTAGGAGATCAAAACAAGTGAGGGGGAGAGGCCTGACTGCCTCTCCCCCTCACCGCGTTGCGGACTTACTTCACCTGAAAGCTAAACGTGTCCGCCGGGTCTATCTTCTGCTTTTGTACCACCTGTAGGTACGCTTGATGCCGCGCCATCCTCCTCGCGCGAATCCGTACCCTGACCCCCAGAATCCACCAGCTGCTGCACCTTGAAGAGCGTAGCTTCCGCAGCTGTTCCAGGCCCTCTTGTAGGCGCAGTAGCCCAGGCCGGCGCCGAATCCGACGAAGGCTCCTCGGCTGGCGTACTTACGGCCGTAGTCGACCGCACGCCACCTGTTCTTCCATCCCCACTTTCTTGGCTTGCTGTTCCAGGCCCGGGAACCGTACCGCTTGGCAGCGTTCCAGCCGCGACTGATCCATCCCCAACGTCGTCCGTCGAGGTCGTATTTGTTGAGGGGGTCGGCGGTGACGTATTCGTAGGCGTTGGCGTTGCCTCCGTATACGGGGTCGATGCTGAGGAAGCGTCCGGTGGTGGGGTTGTAGAGGCGGACGCCCATGAGTGTGAGGTTGTTGGGTGTTTCGGTGGAGCGTTGTTTGGCGCCGAGCCAGTTGTAGCGGGTGGGGGTTTGGCCGGTGCGGGGGTTTCCGTATTCGTCGCTGTCGAGTGCGACGGGGGGGTTGTTGATGTCCAGCGGGAGTTGCAGGGCGATGTCGCCGTGGATGGTTGTGAGGTGGAGGACGGTGTCGCCGGTTTTGGTGGTGGTGGCGGCGAGGTCTCCGGAGGTGGATTCGATGTTGCGGGTGAGGGTGCCGGTGGTGTCCTCGGTGATCCAGCGGGGGCTGTCGCTGTCGCTGTCGTAGTGGTTGGTCTTGGCTCCGGTCTGGGTCCAGGTGGTGCCGGTGGCGGTTTCGGTCGTCCAGGAGCGGAAGCGCAGTGCGGCGTCGAGCTGCCAGGTCTGGCGTTCGGTGCTGGTGGTGACCTGGTGGGCGAGGTCGTTGGCGTAGTAGCCGACGGTGCTGCCGGGCAGTGCGGTGGTACGGCCGAGGTTGTCGTAGGTGTAGCCGGTGTCGACGAGCCGGTCGGCGCTGTCGTAGGTGTGGGTGGTGGTGGTGCCGCCGGTGGTGGGGCAGGCCTCGGTGGGCTCGCCGGTGGCGGTGGTCAGGCCGGTGCGGTTGGTGCGTTTGTCGAAGGTGTAGGTGCGGCGGGTGCAGGTCTCGCCGGCGGTGTCGTGGACGTTGGTGAGGCGGCCGGCCTTGTCGTACTTGTAGTTCTGGGCGGACCAGCCCTGGTGGCTGGTGACCTGGCCGTGGGCGGACTCGGTGACGGTGTCGGTGTAGAGGCTCGTGCCGTCACTGTCGCGGGTGTAGGCCCGTGAGACAGCGGCTCCGGTCGGGTCCTCGGTGGCGGTCATGGTGTATCCGCCGGGCAGTTTCTCTGTGGCCAGGGATCCGTCGGCGTCGTAGGACGGGACGAAGTCACCGGCGACGGAGTCGCTGATCTTGGTGGTCAGGCCGCGGGGCTCGAGGTTGTGGTTGTAGGTGTAGGTGGTGGTCGAGGGGACCGTGTCGGACAGCTTGACGGGCCGGTCGAGCAGGTCGTACTCGGTCGTGGTCTTCCCCCCGTCGGCGTCGGTGTAGGTCGCCTGGCGGCCGAGCTTGTCGTAGGTCTTGGTGATGGTGCCCGCGGTCGGGGAGGTGATCTTGGTGATCTGGCCGGTGACCGTGTCGTACTCGTTGGTCGTCTCGGGGACGGCCTGGCCCAGGCCGCCGGTGACGGTGGTCTTCAGCGGGCGGGCGGCCGAGTCGTGGGTTGTGGTGGTCGTGCGGGTGGTGCCGTTGGCGGTGTCGGTGGCCTGGGTGACCTGGCCGAAGTACCCGTACTCGGTCGTCGTGTCGGGGAGATTGGCGGGCTGGCTGCCGCCGCCGGTGATGGCGCCTGCGGGACCGGTCCAGCAGGGCTGGTCGGCCCACTCGGGGCGGCCCTTGCACCATCCGGTGCCGTCCGCTGCCCAGTACTCGGTGATCCGGGTGGCGGCGTCGCTTCCGGTGCTGCCGGGCAGCCCCTGGGAGATGACACGGCCCTGGGCGTCGTAGCCGGTGGAGGTTCCCAGGTTCAGGCCTCCGGCGTCCTGGAGGGACAGCACGGGCAGGCCCTTCACCCAGTCGTACTGCGTCTGGGTGACGCGCTTCTCACCCATGAGGGAGTAGTGGTCCCGCACCCGGGCGCCGGTGATTTCCAGGGTGACCTGGTCCTTGACCGTCGCAGTTCCGTTGGTGGGGCGGCCCTCGTCGTATTCCTTGACCGTCCAGGAACGGGCCGGAACCGAGGTGCCGGCCGGAACGACCGTGGTGGTGCCGTCCTTGAGGTCCTCGGCCAGGTCCACACGGTGCAGCGGCCCGAACTCCTCCAGCTCGCGGGTACCTGTCTCGTTGTAGAGCGAGGTGGTCGACAGCACCTGAGCACGCTCGGACGAGGACTGGGCGATGATGCCCAGGTCGGTGAGGGTCTCCTTGTGCGCGTCGGTGGCGCCGAGCGCGAGTTCCCGGTTCCCGGCCGTCAGCTCACGGACGGTGTTGCCGAACCGGTCGTACTCGGTCGTGGTGATGTTCGCACCCGGGCTGAGGCTGTTGACCTGACGGCCGGAGACGTTCAGGTAGTTCACTGCGGCCCGCGCGTAGTTGCCGGGCGCCAGGTCCTCACCGGAGTTCGAGGTGGGAACGACGTCGGCGGGAAAGACGGCGGTGGCGTCGGTCGGGGCGTCGAACTGCCCCCACGCGGCCACGTTGCCGGCGCCCATCGCCACCGGAGCCTTGGCCCCGGTCAGCGGCACGCCGTAGACGACGGTGCTGACAGCGGTGCCTTCAGTCTGGTCGAGCGTGCCCTGCTTGAGTCCGGCACGTGAGACGTTCAGCAGCATGCCGTCGTTGGGGACCGAACCGCTGCCGGCGTTGCCGTAGTCGAAGGAGTAGGGCAGCTGCCCGTCCGATTCGGTCCATGTCACCCGGTCGCCCCAGTAGGCGTACTGGGTCTGGGCCTGCCGGCCTACCCGCGGGTCCCAGGACTGGCGCAGGGCGCCGGTGGAGTCGTAGCGGTAGCCCGCCACCGCGGTCGCCGTCGCGGCGGCGGCGCCGGGCGCGGTCGCCCACAGCTTGATCTGCTTGACCTGTCCGGTGAAGTCACCGAACTGGGCGTCCGAGCCGGTGCCCGTCGCCGTGGTGGCGGTGGCGTACTCGAACTCCAGCACCCGGCAGCCCTTGGTCGCCGGAGCGGTCTCGCAGGCCGCAGTCGTGACCGCGGAGGTCGGGGCGATGACCCGCTTGGGCCGCGCGAGCTTCTTGCCCGCCACGGTCACCGTCTCAGAGACGATCTTCGTGGTGGAATGCGTCAGCCCGTCCACCAGCGTGCTGGAAACCTGCCACGTCGTCGCGGCCGGATCGGGCTTGGTGAACGTGGTCACCGAGCCTTCGGTGTCCGACAGGGTGAACGTGGTGCCTACCGTGCCCTTGAGCGTCAGGCTTTCCAGCCCCGGCTCCGATACCCAGCCGGTCTTGGCGGCGTTGGCGGTGAAGTGGAGCGCGTCGCCCTCGAGCATCACCACGTCGACCGCGGTGTCGGAGACCCTGCGGACGTGGGAGTACTCGGACTCGCTGAGCTCGGCGACCGTGCCAGCCACCCAGTGCTTGCCGAAGATCGGGGCCTGGCCCTCCTGCTTGGCCGCCTTGTCCGGCACCCGCGAGGACGCCGTACGCGTGACCGACATCTCGAAGGCGGAGGCGTCCGTCTCGGAGAGGGTGTAGTCACCGGTCAGCAGGTTCAGAGAGCCGGGTCCGACCTCGGTCGTGGCCGCACCGTCGGCGTTGCGGTCCACCACCAGGTTCAGGGCGGGAGACGCGCTGGCCGCCGAGTTGGGGCCGGTGAAGTCGGCCTTCAGCTGGATGCTGCCGTCAGGGTTGACGGTGTCGGTGGTGTTCCACACCAGCGGAGCGTTCTTCCCGTTGACCAGCGGAACCGGCCAGGCCGTCAGCGCGGTGCCTCCGGAGGTGACGTCACCTGCGGGGATCTTCACCCACGGGTCGGCCTCCGAGCGGCGCCAGGAGAAGGACACCTGGTTGTATTTGCCCGCTTCGGCCTCGGCCACCAGCGGCAGACGCCGCGCGGTGCGTTCTCCCTCCGAGGGCTGGGAGAACCCGCCCGAACCGGCGTGGAAGATGTACTCGCGGGCCTCGGACTTGTTGTCCGCCTTGTCGGCCGACCGCACCTGCAGGGTGTGGGTGCCGTTACGGGGCGGGGTCACGCTGATCGCCTTCGCCGCGGACGAGCCGCCGGTGACGACCTTCGTCCAGGTCACCCCGTCCAGCGACCACTCCAGCCAGTTGTGATCAGCGGCCGGCGGCGTCACCGTGAACGTGCCCGGCTGGCCCGCGCCCTTGACCCACTGCCCGGAGGGGTAGTCGGTGGAGGTGATCTGCGTCGGCGCCGACGGTGCGGAGGTATCGACCGTGAACGTCTTCCACGCCGACCAGCCGGTGTTGTAGTGCGCCCCGTCGTAGGGGCTGGTGCGGAACTTGTAGGTCTTCCCGTTGACCAGCACGCCGGCGGGGACCGTCACGGACGCGGCCTGGCCCGATGCCACGTACTTCGAGACGATCGGACTGCCGACCTGCGTGTTGGTGACGTTGTCGTAGACCTGGAAGGTCCCGTTGACCTTGTCACCGTTCGCGTCGACGAACGTGTCCCGCAGCGTCGGTGTGAGGGTGTTCACGACGTAGTTGCCGGCGTAGGAGAAGAACGGAGGACCGGCCTCCTGCTTGGTACCCGTGCGCGGCCGGTGGTTGTAGGTCACCGACAGCTTCGGCGGGTTCTTCGCCGCGTTGGCGGAGTTCACCCGCTTCCACTGGGCCGTCACCGTCTCGCTGGTGGCCCGCAGACCCGTGTGCCCGCGGGTCGCCTTGGCACTGGCCCACTCCTGCGCCAGCGCCGTCACATCGGCGTTGATCCAGCCGTCCGTGACCGAGCCGCAGGCAGGGTTGCCCTTTGTCTCAGTGGAGGTGGCCTTCTTCGCCGTCCAGGCCGGCTGCGCGGTCCAGCGCGACGAGGTGGCCGGAGCCCCGGTGGACCACACCTCCCACGGATACGCCTTGCAGTCGGTGTTCGCAGAGTGGAAGTTCCACAGGCTCAGCTTCGCGCTGGAGACCAGCGAGTCCGCGATCGGCGCCGTGTTCCAGGTGATGAAGGAACGGGCCGTCCGGGGTGTCCCGTTCGCGTTCGTCGTGCCCGGGTTGCCGAGGTCGAGCTCGGTATCGGTGGACAGATCGGTCGTCTCACCCTGCTGCACATAGGTGTCGAACAGGTTCCCCAGCGCCGAGGTCGAAGGATCGACCGTGACCGGGTACTGCGTCTTCGGGTCCGCCAGGAACTCGGCGTCTGGCGTGACCACCAGGTCCACACCGCCCGGCGACTTCACGACCTTCATCGCGACGGGAGAACGCCGGGTGTGCTCGCCGGAGGCCTTGTCGACGCTCGCGTCCCACATCACCGGCGCCGGCATCACGGCCGTCTTCTTCGACTTCTTGTCCGTGAAGAGGACGCTGCCGTCCTTCTGCTGCTTGACCTTCAGACCCTTGGTCCTCAGCGGAAGCGTGTAGGAGAAACCCGCGGCAGGCGGGTTCTTCAGCTCGACAAACTGCTCGAACCCGGTACGGGTTGCCTCGACAATCACGTCGGCACCGGGCACCGCGTTGACATACGTGGCACGCGTCCCGTCAAGCTCGGGCGCCGGCAGACCGCCTCGCCACTGCAGCGTGATCTGCCCGTCACCCTCGCCCAGGGTCACCAGGTCAGTAGCGGGCGCCGCCTGAGAAGCCTTCAGCGACGAAGCTCTCTTCCCAGTCTTCCCTGACAGCCGCAGCCCTTCCGGATGAGCATGCGGGGCGACCGACCCGTCGGGCAATGCCTCCAGATCCACATTCACATCGCGCCACTGATCGGAATCATCCCTGAACCGGACAGGGCCAGCCGCGATCTCCGTCGTGAGGGAACCGTCCTTATTCACCCACGTCGTGGAGGAATCGGTCCTCTCCGACAGAGCTTCCACCCGTTTGCCCGACAAGCGGGCAAGGACACGGGCCGACGAAAGATCCCCTGCCTCCGTCGCGTACTTCCGCGATTCCTTGTCCGCAGGCTGGGCACTCTGCCCGGCAGGACCGGCAATCGCCGTCTCCGCCCCCTGCAGCACCGTAACCGCCATGGTCAGCGCGATGGACGTGGCAACCCCACGCTTCCACGCACCAGGCGCAGGCCGGGCAACACGGTGCCAGGCCGTAAACCGTTGATTCATCGAGAGAAACCCCCCAAGAAAAGCTGCCTTTTGGCAGCAAGGGAAACTAACCAACGTCAAAAGATGGCAAAGAGGGCTAACTGACCACAAAGGAGATCTTCACACAACGGTCACGAAAAACTTGTCTGGAAACAGCTCCACTCACAGGGAACTCTGAAACCAGACAACAAGCACGAAACGAACCTCCCCAAGCGGCACCCCCACCTCAACAAAACCCCACGAGGTAGCTCGCAGGCTCGGCCTTGCCTCAAGCCGCGACGAGGGGTCCCCGCGACGCGGGAGGCGCGGATGCCTTGCGAACCGAAGCGTCATGCCCAGGTCAACTCTCATTTGAGTGAAGGAAGTTGATGCCCCTCAGTTGTAGGCGGGACCTTTGGTTTGCAAGCAAAGGGTCCGGCCGTGTGAGGGAGGGGATGCGCGTGACGGTCGCTTCGCGCGGCACTCCAGATCCTGCATTCGTGGGGTTTTGTTGAGGTGGGGGTGCCGCTTGGGGAGGTTCGTTTCGTGCTTGTTGTCTGGTTTCAGAGTTCCCTGTGAGTGGAGCTGTTTCCAGACAAGTTTTTCGTGACCGTTGTGTGAAGATCTCCTTTGTGGTCAGTTAGCCCTCTTTGCCATCTTTTGACGTTGGTTAGTTTCCCCTTGCTGCCAAAAGGCAGCTTTTCTTGGGGGGTTTCTCTCGATGAATCAACGGTTTACGGCCTGGCACCGTGTTGCCCGGCCTGCGCCTGGTGCGTGGAAGCGTGGGGTTGCCACGTCCATCGCGCTGACCATGGCGGTTACGGTGCTGCAGGGGGCGGAGACGGCGATTGCCGGTCCTGCCGGGCAGAGTGCCCAGCCTGCGGACAAGGAATCGCGGAAGTACGCGACGGAGGCAGGGGATCTTTCGTCGGCCCGTGTCCTTGCCCGCTTGTCGGGCAAACGGGTGGAAGCTCTGTCGGAGAGGACCGATTCCTCCACGACGTGGGTGAATAAGGACGGTTCCCTCACGACGGAGATCGCGGCTGGCCCTGTCCGGTTCAGGGATGATTCCGATCAGTGGCGCGATGTGAATGTGGATCTGGAGGCATTGCCCGACGGGTCGGTCGCCCCGCATGCTCATCCGGAAGGGCTGCGGCTGTCAGGGAAGACTGGGAAGAGAGCTTCGTCGCTGAAGGCTTCTCAGGCGGCGCCCGCTACTGACCTGGTGACCCTGGGCGAGGGTGACGGGCAGATCACGCTGCAGTGGCGAGGCGGTCTGCCGGCGCCCGAGCTTGACGGGACGCGTGCCACGTATGTCAACGCGGTGCCCGGTGCCGACGTGATTGTCGAGGCAACCCGTACCGGGTTCGAGCAGTTTGTCGAGCTGAAGAACCCGCCTGCCGCGGGTTTCTCCTACACGCTTCCGCTGAGGACCAAGGGTCTGAAGGTCAAGCAGCAGAAGGACGGCAGCGTCCTCTTCACGGACAAGAAGTCGAAGAAGACGGCCGTGATGCCGGCGCCGGTGATGTGGGACGCGAGCGTCGACAAGGCCTCCGGCGAGCACACCCGGCGTTCTCCCGTCGCGATGAAGGTCGTGAAGTCGCCGGGCGGTGTGGACCTGGTGGTCACGCCAGACGCCGAGTTCCTGGCGGACCCGAAGACGCAGTACCCGGTCACGGTCGATCCTTCGACCTCGGCGCTGGGGAACCTGTTCGACACCTATGTGCAGCAGGGTGAGACGACCGATCTGTCCACCGATACCGAGCTCGACCTCGGCAACCCGGGCACGACGAACGCGAACGGGACACCCCGGACGGCCCGTTCCTTCATCACCTGGAACACGGCGCCGATCGCGGACTCGCTGGTCTCCAGCGCGAAGCTGAGCCTGTGGAACTTCCACTCTGCGAACACCGACTGCAAGGCGTATCCGTGGGAGGTGTGGTCCACCGGGGCTCCGGCCACCTCGTCGCGCTGGACCGCGCAGCCGGCCTGGACGGCGAAGAAGGCCACCTCCACTGAGACAAAGGGCAACCCTGCCTGCGGCTCGGTCACGGACGGCTGGATCAACGCCGATGTGACGGCGCTGGCGCAGGAGTGGGCCAGTGCCAAGGCGACCCGCGGGCACACGGGTCTGCGGGCCACCAGCGAGACGGTGACGGCCCAGTGGAAGCGGGTGAACTCCGCCAACGCGGCGAAGAACCCGCCGAAGCTGTCGGTGACCTACAACCACCGGCCGCGCACGGGTACCAAGCAGGAGGCCGGTCCTCCGTTCTTCTCCTACGCCGGCAACTACGTCGTGAACACCCTCACACCGACGCTGCGGGACACGTTCGTCGACGCGAACGGTGACAAGGTCAACGGGACCTTCCAGGTCTACGACAACGTCACCAACACGCAGGTCGGCAGTCCGATCGTCTCGAAGTACGTGGCATCGGGCCAGGCCGCGTCCGTGACGGTCCCCGCCGGCGTGCTGGTCAACGGGAAGACCTACAAGTTCCGCACCAGCCCCTACGACGGGGCGCACTACAACACCGGCTGGTCGGCGTGGAAGACGTTCACGGTCGATACCTCCGCACCGTCGGCGCCGACGCAGATCACCTCCACCGACTACCCCTCCGGGCAGTGGGTCAAGGGCGCGGGCCAGCCGGGCACGTTCACGGTGACGCCGCCGGCCGCTGATCACAACTGGCTGGAGTGGTCGCTGGACGGGGTGACCTGGACGAAGGTCGTCACCGGCGGCTCGTCCGCGGCGAAGGCGATCAGCGTGACCCCGCCCCGTAACGGCACCCACACCCTGCAGGTGCGGTCGGCCGACAAGGCGGACAACAAGTCCGAGGCCCGCGAGTACATCTTCCACGCCGGTTCGGGCGGGTTCTCCCAGCCCTCGGAGGGAGAACGCACCGCGCGGCGTCTGCCGCTGGTGGCCGAGGCCGAAGCGGGCAAATACAACCAGGTGTCCTTCTCCTGGCGCCGCTCGGAGGCCGACCCGTGGGTGAAGATCCCCGCAGGTGACGTCACCTCCGGAGGCACCGCGCTGACGGCCTGGCCGGTTCCGCTGGTCAACGGGAAGAACGCTCCGCTGGTGTGGAACACCACCGACACCGTCAACCCTGACGGCAGCATCCAGCTGAAGGCCGACTTCACCGGCCCCAACTCGGCGGCCAGCGCGTCTCCCGCCCTGAACCTGGTGGTGGACCGCAACGCCGACGGTGCGGCCACGACCGAGGTCGGACCCGGCTCTCTGAACCTGCTGACCGGTGACTACACCCTCTCCGAGACGGACGCCTCCGCCTTCGAGATGTCGGTCACGCGTACGGCGTCCTCGCGGGTGCCGGACAAGGCGGCCAAGCAGGAGGGCCAGGCCCCGATCTTCGGCAAGCACTGGGTGGCTGGCACGGTCGCCGAGCTCAGCGAGTCCGAGTACTCCCACGTCCGCAGGGTCTCCGACACCGCGGTCGACGTGGTGATGCTCGAGGGCGACGCGCTCCACTTCACCGCCAACGCCGCCAAGACCGGCTGGGTATCGGAGCCGGGGCTGGAAAGCCTGACGCTCAAGGGCACGGTAGGCACCACGTTCACCCTGTCGGACACCGAAGGCTCGGTGACCACGTTCACCAAGCCCGATCCGGCCGCGACGACGTGGCAGGTTTCCAGCACGCTGGTGGACGGGCTGACGCATTCCACCACGAAGATCGTCTCTGAGACGGTGACCGTGGCGGGCAAGAAGCTCGCGCGGCCCAAGCGGGTCATCGCCCCGACCTCCGCGGTCACGACTGCGGCCTGCGAGACCGCTCCGGCGACCAAGGGCTGCCGGGTGCTGGAGTTCGAGTACGCCACCGCCACCACGGCGACGGGCACCGGCTCGGACGCCCAGTTCGGTGACTTCACCGGACAGGTCAAGCAGATCAAGCTGTGGGCGACCGCGCCCGGCGCCGCCGCCGCGACGGCGACCGCGGTGGCGGGCTACCGCTACGACTCCACCGGCGCCCTGCGCCAGTCCTGGGACCCGCGGGTAGGCCGGCAGGCCCAGACCCAGTACGCCTACTGGGGCGACCGGGTGACATGGACCGAATCGGACGGGCAGCTGCCCTACTCCTTCGACTACGGCAACGCCGGCAGCGGTTCGGTCCCCAACGACGGCATGCTGCTGAACGTCTCACGTGCCGGACTCAAGCAGGGCACGCTCGACCAGACTGAAGGCACCGCTGTCAGCACCGTCGTCTACGGCGTGCCGCTGACCGGGGCCAAGGCTCCGGTGGCGATGGGCGCCGGCAACGTGGCCGCGTGGGGGCAGTTCGACGCCCCGACCGACGCCACCGCCGTCTTTCCCGCCGACGTCGTTCCCACCTCGAACTCCGGTGAGGACCTGGCGCCCGGCAACTACGCGCGGGCCGCAGTGAACTACCTGAACGTCTCCGGCCGTCAGGTCAACAGCCTCAGCCCGGGTGCGAACATCACCACGACCGAGTACGACCGGTTCGGCAACACCGTCCGTGAGCTGACGGCCGGGAACCGGGAACTCGCGCTCGGCGCCACCGACGCGCACAAGGAGACCCTCACCGACCTGGGCATCATCGCCCAGTCCTCGTCCGAGCGTGCTCAGGTGCTGTCGACCACCTCGCTCTACAACGAGACAGGTACCCGCGAGCTGGAGGAGTTCGGGCCGCTGCACCGTGTGGACCTGGCCGAGGACCTCAAGGACGGCACCACCACGGTCGTTCCGGCCGGCACCTCGGTTCCGGCCCGTTCCTGGACGGTCAAGGAATACGACGAGGGCCGCCCCACCAACGGAACTGCGACGGTCAAGGACCAGGTCACCCTGGAAATCACCGGCGCCCGGGTGCGGGACCACTACTCCCTCATGGGTGAGAAGCGCGTCACCCAGACGCAGTACGACTGGGTGAAGGGCCTGCCCGTGCTGTCCCTCCAGGACGCCGGAGGCCTGAACCTGGGAACCTCCACCGGCTACGACGCCCAGGGCCGTGTCATCTCCCAGGGGCTGCCCGGCAGCACCGGAAGCGACGCCGCCACCCGGATCACCGAGTACTGGGCAGCGGACGGCACCGGATGGTGCAAGGGCCGCCCCGAGTGGGCCGACCAGCCCTGCTGGACCGGTCCCGCAGGCGCCATCACCGGCGGCGGCAGCCAGCCCGCCAATCTCCCCGACACGACGACCGAGTACGGGTACTTCGGCCAGGTCACCCAGGCCACCGACACCGCCAACGGCACCACCCGCACGACCACCACAACCCACGACTCGGCCGCCCGCCCGCTGAAGACCACCGTCACCGGCGGCCTGGGCCAGGCCGTCCCCGAGACGACCAACGAGTACGACACGGTCACCGGCCAGATCACCAAGATCACCTCCCCGACCGCGGGCACCATCACCAAGACCTACGACAAGCTCGGCCGCCAGGCGACCTACACCGACGCCGACGGGGGAAGACCACGACCGAGTACGACCTGCTCGACCGGCCCGTCAAGCTGTCCGACACGGTCCCCTCGACCACCACCTACACCTACAACCACAACCTCGAGCCCCGCGGCCTGACCACCAAGATCAGCGACTCCGTCGCCGGTGACTTCGTCCCGTCCTACGACGCCGACGGATCCCTGGCCACAGAGAAACTGCCCGGCGGATACACCATGACCGCCACCGAGGACCCGACCGGAGCCGCTGTCTCACGGGCCTACACCCGCGACAGTGACGGCACGAGCCTCTACACCGACACCGTCACCGAGTCCGCCCACGGCCAGGTCACCAGCCACCAGGGCTGGTCCGCCCAGAACTACAAGTACGACAAGGCCGGCCGCCTCACCAACGTCCACGACACCGCCGGCGAGACCTGCACCCGCCGCACCTACACCTTCGACAAACGCACCAACCGCACCGGCCTGACCACCGCCACCGGCGAGCCCACCGAGGCCTGCCCCACCACCGGCGGCACCACCACCACCCACACCTACGACAGCGCCGACCGGCTCGTCGACACCGGCTACACCTACGACAACCTCGGCCGTACCACCGCACTGCCCGGCAGCACCGTCGGCTACTACGCCAACGACCTCGCCCACCAGGTCACCACCAGCACCGAACGCCAGACCTGGCAGCTCGACGCCGCACTGCGCTTCCGCTCCTGGACGACCGAAACCGCCACCGGCACCACCTGGACCCAGACCGGAGCCAAGACCAACCACTACGACAGCGACAGCGACAGCCCCCGCTGGATCACCGAGGACACCACCGGCACCCTCACCCGCAACATCGAATCCACCTCCGGAGACCTCGCCGCCACCACCACCAAAACCGGCGACACCGTCCTCCACCTCACAACCATCCACGGCGACATCGCCCTGCAACTCCCGCTGGACATCAACAACCCCCCCGTCGCACTCGACAGCGACGAATACGGAAACCCCCGCACCGGCCAAACCCCCACCCGCTACAACTGGCTCGGCGCCAAACAACGCTCCACCGAAACACCCAACAACCTCACACTCATGGGCGTCCGCCTCTACAACCCCACCACCGGACGCTTCCTCAGCATCGACCCCGTATACGGAGGCAACGCCAACGCCTACGAATACGTCACCGCCGACCCCCTCAACAAATACGACCTCGACGGACGA